>NZ_JANKBY010000395.1:0-2850 GCF_024621905.1 Terrisporobacter muris | reverse complement strand
TATAAAAAAAATAAACTTGGTTAATAATAATGTTTATAGGAAAAGGAGGTATAAAATGAATAAATATTTAAAGGTATTAGTTATTAATACTCTTTTATTTGTAAGCTTAATATTTAGCTTTCAAAACAATATTTCCTATAGCCAAAGTAACAACATAGATACATTAATATCCATAACAAAGAAAGAAGAATACTTAAATAAGAGAATAAATGATTTAGACTATATATTAAAAAACAAAAATCAATATATAGCTTTTGATAATGATATGAAAAGTAGTTTATTAGAAAAAAAAATTAGTGTAGACAGCATAAAGTATAGTCAGATCAAGTTTTTTAAGATGTATTTTGAGAGACAATTGATAAATTGTGAAAAAAGTGAAAGCTTTTTAATACAAGAAATTAAAAACGAAAAAAAAGAAGCTTTGGAAAATAGTAATGCCAGTTATATAAAAGGAAAATGGCCATTAGAGGACTATAGATATATTAGTTCAGGATATGGATATAGAACACATCCAATAACAAAAAAACTTAGTTTTCACAATGGAATAGATATACCTGCACCAAAAAATACATCAGTACTTGCAAGTGATGATGGAATTGTAATATTTGCAGGTTATAAAAGTGGCTATGGAAATGTAATAGAGATAAAACATTTTGATAATAAAAAAACCTTGTATGCTCACAATAATAGTATAGTTGTAAATGTGGGTGAAATAGTTAAGAGAGGACAGGTTATTGCTAAGGTAGGGTCAACAGGAGATTCAACAGGAAATCATGTTCACTTTGAGGTTAAAATAAATGATAAAAGGATAAATCCTTTGTATGGGATAAGTAATGATTTATAAAATAAAAAAAGCGAAGATTAAATCTTTGCTTTTTTTATGTGTAATTATTTGAATTTTAAAATAATTTAGAAAATTTAGCATAAAATGAAAATTTTATGGTGTAATAAAAAGGATTTATTTATTAATGTATAGAAGATAATATTAATATAATTTAGTAAGAATATAAAAAATAATGGCTTATTGGAGAGATGGGGGGGGGTTGTGTGAAATCTAAATTGTTAAAAGATGTATTAATATATATTGCAGTACCTGTATTAATTTTTAATGCTGCTATTATAAGTAACATAGAGATTGCCTTTCAAGTTTCGTGTGCTATTTCAATAGTTTATTCTGTTTTCACTAGGGTTAAAGAAAGTAGAGTAAATTCTACTGGATTAGCTATATTTTTTATAATAGTCGCTTACTTCTTATCAAGTAAGAGTCCAGATTCAGATAATGTATATTTTTATAATACATGTATATTCTTATCTTTAGCACTGATAATACCTGGGGTAAAGATCTTTAATAAGGATATTAGTACAATAGTAATAAGGGATATATTAAAATCTTTAGATAGAAACAGTTTAGCGATGATTAGGTTATTGAAGAAAAAATCTGTGTGGGGTGAAATTAGCAGAATATGTTCAATGATAGAAACAAATTTAATACTAGTATCACTTTTGAGAATTATCAATATTTTGGTTTATAGTGGAGGTAGTAATTCATATTTAAATTTTATAACTAATTGTGTAGGGGTAATTTTCACAGCAATAATTGTTTATAGAATTATTAAGGTTATTAGTGCATCTAAAAAACTTGATATTGATAAAACTAATAAGGGTCCAAGTCATGAAGATCATAAAAAGGGAAAGGTAATTAACTTTAACTCTTTTAAGTAGTTATTTATAAAAGCATTAAAAAATCATGTTTGAATATGCAAACATGATTTTTTTTGATTATTTAAGTAGTTCAAAAACATAGTCACCTATTTTATCAGGATGTATAGTTGTTTTGAAGTGAGTAATATTTTCATCCATAAACTCAACTCTTGAATCTAATTTCTTATTTAATAAATCCTTTATTAAATCCTTTAGATCTTCATCGTTATCGTACAAAATTCCTATGCCTTTATCTCTAATAAATTTAGCATTTTCAATTTCTTGACCAACCTTTGGGTTTTTAACTATTATGGGAGTATTTGAACTAATAGCTTCAAACAAAGTGGCTCCACCGGATTTAGTTAACATTAAATCGTAATTTTTTAATAAGTCAGACATATTAGTGACAAATCCTCTTACATCTATGTTATACAGTGGTTTTTTTAGGGTTAAAATATCGTATAGTTTTTTATTACTGCCTGTTACTATAGTAACATCCAACATATCTTTATATTTACTTAGGTAGTCATCAAGCCAATGCATAAAACTTTCATCAAAATCAAATAATCCTCTACCTCCACCCATAAGAAGTAGCCTAAGTTTATTACTACGTAATTTTTTATTGCAAATAAAACTTTTACTTACAGGCACACCAGTTACTCTAAAAATACTAGGATCTAATCCTTTTTGGACATACCTATTTTTAATTTCATAGGATGGTACAAAATACATATCTGTTGTTTTAAATATCCATTCTAAACTATCTACTACATCAGTTATTACAGTTATAGAAGGTATTTTTTTATGTGGATTTTTTGTATTAAAATCATTTACACATGCAGCTGCACAAGGAAATGTGGAAATAATTAAATCAGGATTAATGCTTTTTATGTATTCAGCAAGCTTTGGCATATATATTTTATAAGATATATCGTATTTAGCATCAAAAGATTTTTTTATATAATAGTAGTAATTATAGAGTCCAGGCACATATTTAGTATTATTTTCGTACATTTTAACCATAGGCTTATTTATACGAGGAACACTTGCACTAATAAAATTCTCTATTACAATATTTATATTATCATCTTTTTCTTGAATATATTCTTTTATAGCCTTTGCTGCACTAATATGACCAGCACCGAGATC
>NZ_JANKBY010000394.1:0-2853 GCF_024621905.1 Terrisporobacter muris | reverse complement strand
AAATATAAAAAAATTAAAAAATAAATCTTAATTAGTGATGAAATTATTAACTAATAATTAAAAAAATCAACTTGTGGTTAAATTATTTTACATTTTCTTTAACTATGCCTCCATTGTTTGTGTATTTGTATAAAGTTATAATAAAAATATAAGATCTTATTAATAAACTATAAAACGGGAGATAAATATGAAACTAGAAATAGGTCAAGTCATATATAAATTAAGAAAAGAAGAGAATTTAACCCAAGAAGATTTAGCAAAGGCAGTAGGAGTATCCACTGCAGCTGTATCGAAATGGGAAAGTAATAGTTCTTATCCAGATATTACTTTATTACCATCCATAGCAAGGTTTTTCAATACTTCCATAGACCAACTTTTAAATTACGAAAAAGATATTACTAATGAAGAAGTAATGGAAATAGTAAAAAAGTGTGCATCATTATTTGAAAAAGATACAGTGGAAAATGGCATAAAGTCATGTGAGGGTTATATAAAAGAATATCCCAACAATATATTTTTGAAATTTAGGATTGCTTCTTTGTATATGATGTCAATTCCAAGTGCAAAAGATGAAGATGAAGCCAAGGTTATGTTAAATAAATCCATAGAATTATTTGAAGAATGTGCAAAAAGCAGTGAAGTAGAAATAAGTGAAGTTTCTAAGTATAGTTTAAGTTCTTTATATTCTATGAATGAAGATTTTAAAAAGGCGGAAGAGGTTTTACTAAGTTTGCCGAAAATGACAGCGAATAGAGATGATATGCTAGTAGGTTTATATATTAATCAAAATAAAAAAGATGAAGCAATAGAACTTTTAAGAACGTTAACTTATAAGAAATTAAGTAGTTTAAAAATGTCTCTAGACAGCTATGTAAGTTTATTTGCACAAGAAAAAGATTATAATAAAGCAAAAGAGGTTCTTAAACTTGAGGATAAGCTAATAGATATTTTTCAAGTGGATAGTGTATATGGAGTAAGCAACAATCTTATGTATGGAGAGCTATATGCTAAGGAGAAAAATATTAAAAAAACTTTAGATCATATTGAAAAATTATTGGAATGCTATGAAATGGATTTTACTTTTGATAATCATTTATTGTTTGATAAATTAGAGCTATTTTCTGGTGTTCATTCTAAAACATATCTTCTTGTAAATTTGAAAAAGTTATTACTAGATGATAAGTATGATTTTTTAAGAGAAGATAAAAGATTTAATGATATATTGAGTAAATTGGAGGAAATATCTAATTAATCTTAATAGGGATTAAATAATAGTTATGTAATTTAAGTTTATATAATTTTCTTTACATTGAATACAAACTCTGCTATTATTTAAATCAAATAAAAAATTTGATTTGCTCAAAACTAAATACTTCTTATCCAGAGAGGTGGAGGGAAAGGCCCTGTGAAACCCAGCAACCAGTATATATTAATATACAATGGTGCTAAGTCCTGCAGCAATTATGCTGAAAGATAAGTATAAATTATAGCCTACAAAGCCTGAGTTTATACTCAGGCTTTTTTGATATTTAAATAAGATGGTTGGAAAATCACATGGCAACCATGCAGTGGCTTAAAATTTCATATCGTCCACGCAGTGCTTAAAGTGGGATTAAAAGGAATGGTTGGATGAAGGAGTAAAGATATTATCAAGGGGGATATAAATATGAAAATAGCAATACTTGGATATGGAACAATGGGAAAAGGTCTAGTAGAAATGATAGATAGCAATAAAGGAAAAAGAAATATAGAAATAGCAAGTATTTTAGTAAGGGACAAAAATAAGTATAAAAGTTCAAAATATGAACATTTAATAACAGAGGATATAGAAGAAGTATTTAATAAAGAGTTTGATATATTAGTAGAGCTTATAGGTGGTTTAAATCCTGCTTATAAATATATAAAAAGAGCTTTGGAAAGTAAAATAAACGTGGTTACTGCAAACAAAGATATGCTGGCAGAATATGGTGACAAGCTTGTGAAAATAGCAAAAGAAAACAATGTTAGTTTAAGGTTTGAGGCATCAGTAGGTGGAGGTATTCCTGTGCTTAAGCCACTTATAGAGTCATTGGAAGGAAATTTGATAGAAAGTATGTATGCAATTTTAAATGGAACTACAAACTATATACTTAGTAAAATGTATGATGAAAATTTATCTTATGAAGAAGTTTTAAAAGAAGCTCAAGAGTTGGGATTTGCAGAAGCTAATCCAGAATCAGATGTACAAGGTTATGATGCTGCAAGAAAATTATCTATTTTATCAACATTAGCTTATGATAGAAGAGTGTATTGGAAGGATTTCTATTTGGAAGGCATTTCTAATATAGATAGGAAGGATATTTATTATGCTAAGAAGTTGGGATGTAAGATAAAGTTGGTAGGTCAAAGTAAGTTAAATGATAAAAAAGTTAGTGGATTTGTAAGACCAGTTCTTGTGGATAATAATAGTCTACTTTCAAGAATCGATAATGAGTACAATATAGTAGTTTTCAATGTAGACTCTGTAGGTGAGGTTTCTTTTGTAGGAAAAGGAGCAGGGAAAGAGCCTACAGGAAGTGCAGCCTATGCTGATGTAATAGATATTTTTGACAAAAGAGTATGCAATATTGATTCATTTACAAAAGAAAAAATAGAGGTGGAAAAAATTATAAATCATAATTGTGAGGCTTTATTAAGATTTAAATCACCTAAAAAAGATAAAATTATAGAACTTATAAATGATTGTGTATATGAACATGAAGTGATAGATTCCAATGAGGAAGAATTGGCAGTAATGGTTTCTGTGGATTCTGAACATGAAATAAATAATGTTTTATGTTTTATAAATAATAAGGGATACTGTAAAGAATGCAC
>NZ_JANKBY010000393.1:0-2858 GCF_024621905.1 Terrisporobacter muris | reverse complement strand
CAGATGTAGATAGTCATAATGGTGGAGTATGGAAAATGGCATCTTCAATAAAGGATTTGGCAAATAGAAAGACAAGAGATGGTATATATGATATTAATTTAAATAGAGTAAGAGATTAATTAAAATGATGAATTATAGAATATCTAAATATAATCCTAAATATAGAGATGAACATGGAATCTATACTAGAGATGAATGGACTTCAATTAGTGATGTAGGAGAATACTTTGATGGATATGAAGTGACTATGGAAGAATATTTAGACACAAAAAATAGATATGTGAAAGCTATTGACATAATACTAGATTATTTAAAGATAAGTTATTTATATATAATGGAGCTAGAGAAATATGAAAATGATATAACTAATACATCTAATGATTTTTACATAAATATTATATCTGCTAAATTACCTGATGTTATTATTAATAAGATAAATGAACTAGGGCTATATATAGATTAGCACAAAATACTTATTGTGGAGAATTTGCAGCTAATGCAACTTATTATCCCATACAGTTTGTTGCATTACTACTATTCTGCATGGGTATAAGCACTAAGAAATGTACGTTTAGTTTTCAATTTAATTTGGCCTAATTGTAAAATTTTTATATCAACTTGTCTATTATAGATTACTTAATAAATATCTATTTTTACTATATAGAATATCATTTTAAACTTTGAAACTCAACTATTAATAATTTCATATGGTAAAACTTAATTATAAATAAAATTGTGGGTATTATTCTTGTGGATCATCTCCACCATTGAAATCCACTAACACTCATATCCATTGGATGTGGGTGTTTTTAGTGTATTTAAGAATTTAGTCAGGATTAGTATAATATTAATAGAATTCAATTTATAACCAATCTAATAACTTAGAAATAGATATATAGCTTATAATGTAAAAATACAAAGACTATAAAAGGAGATTATTATGGTAAGTTACTTTACAATAGGAGAAGTATCCAAGTTATCTAATGTTTCATTAAAAACACTTAGATACTACGATGAAATTGGGATACTAAAACCTAAATATGTAAATAAAGAAAATAAATATAGATATTATTCTATAGAACAATTAACAACAATAGATTTAATAAAATTGTTTAAATCTACAGGGATGTCACTAGAATTAATAAAACAAATTTTAAGCTCACAGACTGATTTAGAGTTTATGGTAGAGAATATAAGAAATCAATCAAAAGTAGTAGAAGCAAAAATAAAAGAGCTATCGGCAATAAAAAGTTATTTAGATTATTTAGATAAAGAAATATCTCAAAATATTGAGTATGGACTTAATAAAGTATTTATCAAACATAATGAAAAACGAAGTTATCTAAAATATGATGTGGTATCTCATAACCCTCAGGAGCTAGATTTAAATTTAAGAAATGTGATATTTGATTTAGACAAAAATATAGAAAGAACTTCTGAGCTGTTAGGAGCAACAGTATCATATAAAGAGTTAAAAGAAGAAGATAAAATTATATATAAAGGATTTAAAGTTTTTATCAATCAAGACAAAGATATAAGGTATCTAGAAGAAGGTGATTATGTAACCATAATATATGAGGGTGGGCCAAGCGACTCAATTATATATTATAGAATGTTGTTAGATTATATAAATGAAAATAATATTGAAGTAGTTGGCGATTTTAATGAAACATGGATTATTGGTAAAATGGATGAAAACTTAGAAGAGAGAAGTTTAATAAAATTAGATATATTAAAAAAGTAAAATAGTATTGACCCTAACCTAACTGGAAGGTTTATTATTTTGTAAGTAGGTGACTGAAGAATAAAATATCAGAGTGAAAAAGTTTTATTCAAATGGATAAAGCAAAGAGTAATCTAACTACAAAATACATAGACAGTAAAGGAGATTTATATGAAAAAAGAAACAGTTATGGTAAAAAGTGAGTTTGCACCTTTAAAGAAAGTTGTTTTAACACAATCTGAATTTATATTTCCTATGAATAGTATAAGTGATGATGTAGAAGAAGTATTAGATGAAGAAACTCTACAAATGTATAAAGATGTAGATGGAAAAAATTATAAAGAGGCATTTCCAGAAAGACAAATTAAATGGGAACAAGAAAGAGAAAATCTAAAACAAGTACTAGAGAAATATGGTGTGGAAGTTGTTAGACCTCGTTTATTAACAGATTATGAAAAAGAAAGTGGCAAAGAATATGGGTGTAGTAACTTTTTTGTTAGAGACCCATTCTTTACAATAGGAAATAATATAATAGAAGGATCACTAAGATATCATCATAGAAGGAAAGAAATTTTACCTATACGTAGTATTTTAGAAACTATTGCATATTCCAGTAATGCCATGTATGTATCATTACCTATGGTAGATACTTCAGAAGGCTTGGATTCAGAGGCAGGACCATTTTTAGAAGGTGGAGATGTTATAGTCCTTGATAAAACAGTTTTTGTAGGTAAATCAGGACAAGCATCAAATGACAATGGATATAGATGGTTAAAATCATTTTTAGGACATTTTGGTTATAATGTAGTTCAAGTACCATTAAAAAATAATGTGCTACACTTAGATTGTGCATTAAGCTTAGTAAGAGATGGGATGATGATTGTATGTGAGGAAGCTTTAATAAATGGTATTCCAGAGGAGTTAAAGAATTGGGATAAAATATCAGTGCCTTATAGTGATGTATCCAGATTAGCTGTAAATGGATTACCAATTAACGACTCAGTATATATTTTAGATCCAGAGTTTGAATATATAGGAAAACAATTAATTAGCAAGGGGATAACTGTTGAATATATTGATTTTGAAATTTCAAGAAGTTTAGGCGGATCATTTAGATGTAGTACACAACCACTAT
>NZ_JANKBY010000392.1:0-2864 GCF_024621905.1 Terrisporobacter muris | reverse complement strand
AGAGAGGATTTTTATCCTCTTTTTTTATGCATAAAAACGAAAAAAAGTTAAAAAAAATAAAATAATTTTTCTAAGTAATATTAAAGCAAGTATAAGAGTTAAGATGTTGAAAATACTTAAGTTTGGCTACTTTAAATAAATGAAAAAATAAAAAATATGTTACTGATTTGTAACTTTTTCATAAAAAAACCTTTTAAAAGTTACAAAAATGTAATAAAATAGATTTAAGGAATTACAAAATTCGACAATAACGAAAAATATTAAATTAAAATAAAAACAACAATGGGGGAAGACGTATGATAAAAAAGACAATAAGAACAATGACATTAACAGCAGCTATGATGTTAACTGTATCAGCTTTCGCGCCAATAAATAAAGTCGATGCAGCTAATGTTACAGGAACGGTAACAGCAAATGTATTAAATGTAAGAAGTGGAGCATCAACATCATACTCAGTAGTAGGAAAAGTTAGTAAAGGTGAAAAAGTAGAAATATTATCATCAAATAATGGGTGGTATAAAATAGAATATGATAACAATCAGACTGGATGGTCATGTGACGACTATATAACAAAGAATACTGTTACAGGAACAGTAACAGCAAATGTATTAAATGTAAGAAGTGGAGCATCAACATCATATTCAATAGTAGGAAAACTAAGTAAAGGTGAAAAAGTAGAAATACTATTATCAAATAATGGATGGCATAAGATTCAATACTCTCAAGATAATACCGGATGGGTATGTAATGATTATGTAAGCACATCTTCAGCAAGTTCTTCATCAAATTCTTCATCAAGTGTAGTAAAGACTTTAAATGTTAAGGCTTATGCATATACTGGTGATGGAATAACAGCTACAGGAACAGTGCCTAAATACGGAACAATAGCAGTAGATCCAAGTGTAATACCATATGGAACTAAGGTTTATATAAAAGAATTAGATAAAGTATTTACAGCAGAAGATACTGGTGGAGCAATAAAAGGTAATACAATAGATATATTTATGCCAACAGAAAAAAATTGTAATGACTGGGGTATAAGAAATATAACAATAGAAATTTTAAAATAAGAAAAATGGCCAACTAATTGTTGGCCATTTTTTACATTAAAGAAATTTGTAATTTATCTGATTTGTGGATAAATTATAAATTTCAACTTATTTTAAATGAAAATGCTTCACCGACACGTCGCTCAAGCAACGGATGTATCTGAAGCGAATTTTTATGCACTAATTTTATTTAAATTTTCTTGTTTATTTTTATCTTTTATCATGAATTTACCAATAAATCCTCCGATTATAGCTGGTATAACCCAGTTGAATCCTATAGAATCTAAAGGTAATTTATGTACAAAGTTTATGTTTAAACCTAAGCTATCAACAACATTCAATAGACTTATTAATAAAGTTGCATAAGCAGAGCACTTAAATACAGCAGGTTTAGTAAAATATTTATTAAAAGTACTCATAAGAACTAATAAAATTGAGACAGGGTATATAATAGTTAAAATTGGAGCTGCAATAGCTATTATTCTATCTACACCTAAATTAGAAGCTATAGAACTAAATATACAAATAAAAGCAACTAAATGTGTGTATTTTAATTTTTTATTAGTTACATCTTCAAAATATTTTGCAGTAACTGAAGTTAAACCTATTGATGTAGTAAGACACGCAAAGGCAACTATTATTCCTAATAATATAATCCCACTTTTACCTAATAAACTATTAGTTATATTTACAAGTAGTGCAGTTTGAGAAATAGATGTATCGTACATTGTTGAAACTGTAGCACCTAAGTATGCTAAACCACCATATACAATAACTAGACCACTTCCAGCAATAAGTGCAGATTTTAAAGTCATAGAGATATTTTCTTTTTTATCAGTATATCCTTTGCTTATAAAAGAAGTCATTATTAAAGCTGTAACTCCACCAATTCCTAAGGCATCCATAGTTTGGTACCCTTGAGTAAGTCCGTTTACAAATAGACCGTCGCTATCATTATTACTTAATTTTCCAATAGGAGATACAACCCCTTTAGTAATTAAAATCCCTAAAGCAAGTAAAAGTATAGGTGTTAAGAATTTTCCGATTATATCCATAACTTTTGTTGGTCTTATAGTTAATATAAATGTTAAACCAAAGAATAAGATAGAAAATATTATTGAATTAACAGAAGAAGTAAGTGGAGTTATACTCATTTCAAATGTTGTAGCTGCTGTCCTTGGTATAACTAAAATAGGACCAAGACAAAGCATCATTATAACCTCTAAAGTAATTCCAAAATTTTTGCCAGCTTTTCCAACAACATTTTGGAAAGAACCAGACTTAGCTACTGCATTTATTGACAATAAAATTATTCCTACATCAGCTAAAACAAAGCCTAAAAAACTTGTTAGCCAATCACTACCTGATGTCATCCCTATAAAAGGAGGGAATATTAAGTTTCCTGCTCCAAAGAACATAGAAAAAAGGGCAAAACCAATTATTATAATATCTTTATTTTTTTTCATTTTTCACACCTCAAATTTATATTTTAATATATAAAAAGCCACATAGCATTCACTATGTGGCTTTTTTGCCTAGGATTGATAAAAGCCACATAGTGATTATCTATGTGGCTTCGCATAACAAATTAATTTTAGCCATCATAGATACAAATTTTAAAGATTTGTATCTATGATGATTTTATATATCTCATAAATACAAACCTATCTAAAGTAGCTAAAATAATATATATTAAGTTGTGCTTTATTAGTTAGACTTATATTTTTCATTATCATTCTCCAAAATTTATAGTATTATTTTTATTTCTTTTTTATAATGATACAAAATTTACAGAAAATTGTCAATATATATTTT
>NZ_JANKBY010000391.1:0-2870 GCF_024621905.1 Terrisporobacter muris | reverse complement strand
TAATATAATATAAAATTTGGAGGCGAGATAATGGAAAATGCAAAAAAACAAAAAACAAATGTATCATCTAAAACTAGATTATTAGTATCTGCTGCCTTATTTGCCGCTATTATATGTATTACAATTGCGTATTTTCTCCATATACCTATTGGAGGAAATGGTGGATTTGTTCATATAGGTGATGCTTTTATATATTTAGCTGCAGTACTTTTACCTACACCATATGCAGCTTTTGCAGCAGCAATAGGAGCAGGTATGGCAGATATACTTACGGGTGCTGCAAATTGGGCCTTAGCAACCATAATTATAAAGCCAATACTTGTTTTATTTTTTACTAATAAAAGTAAGAAAATAATTAATACAAGAAATGTGTGTGCTAGTATTATATCAGGAATAGTTGGAACAGTTTTATATATGATAGCAGAGGGTATCATGTATGGAAGCTTTGTAAGTGCATTTGTTCTAACATTAGTAGGACTTATCCAACCAATAGGAAGTTTTATCGTATTTATAGTTATAGGTTTAGTATTTGATAAATTAAAAATAAAAGAAATGATTAAATAAATATACAAATGGGGGAATTAAATAATGACAATTTTATATGATTACAAAGAAAGCCTTTATGTTAATATAACAAATCAATGTCCATGTGCTTGTGTTTTTTGTATAAGAAAAGAAACGGATCATGTGGGAAATAGTGATAGTCTATGGTTAGACCATGAGCCTACGGTAGATGAAGTAAAAAATGAATTTAAAAAATTTGATTTAGCAAATTATGATGAAATTGTATTTTGTGGCTATGGTGAACCATTAGTAAGATTAAATGAAGTTATAGAAGTATCTAAATATATTAGAAGTATCTCAGATATAAAAATAAGAATAAATACTAATGGCCTTTCTGATTTAATTCATAATAAGAAAACGGCAGTGCTTTTAAAAGATAATATAGATTCAGTTTCTATAAGTTTAAATGCACCAAATAAAACTAGATATAATGAAGTTACAAAACCTAAATTTGGTGAAAAATCTTTTGATGCATTACTTGATTTTGCTAATGATTGTAAAAAATATATTGAAGAAGTAAATTTTTCTGTAGTTGATGAGATTAGTGATGAAGAAATTAAAGAATCACAGGATTTAGCAGATAAAATGAATATTGTACTTAGAGTAAGACATAAAAACTAGACTTGAAATAGCTTATTGAAAAATAAGCTATTTTTTTTATTGTAATATCATAATAATTTAATATAATTACGAATTATTATCTAATTGGAATAAAATATATTCGTGATAGATTGACATTATGATGTAGATATTCTAGAATTATACTTGTAAAAAGGTATTTTGTGGAAAATAAAATACCATTTACCTACTAAATCAATTTCATAAAAATATCAGAGTTTAAAAATGAAGTTAATTTATTAAATTACGGAGGTGTATTGATTAATGCAAGTTGCAAATCAGGAATCTAGTACTATGACAAAATTATTCCCTATACTCGAAAATCAGGGAGTAAATATGAAAAAGGAGATAATGGCAGGGGTTACGACTTTCTTAACAATGGCTTATATTATAGCTGTTAACCCGAGTATATTATCAGAGGCTGGTATGCCGGCAGGAGCATTGGTAACAGGTACATGTTTAGCAGCAGCAATAGGATGTTTTTTAATGGGTATTATTGCAAATTTACCTTTTGCTTTAGCATCAGGAATGGGACTTAATGCTTATTTTGCTTACACAGTAGTATTAGGAATGGGAGTATCTTGGGAAGTTGCTTTAACTGCAGTATTCGTGGAAGGTATTATTTTTATAATTTTATCATTATGTAAAGTACGTGAAGCAGTTGTAAATGCAATTCCAGTAAATATGAAGTTAGCAGTATCCGGGGGAATAGGTTTATTTATTGCAATTATAGGATGTATTAACTGTGGACTTGTAGTATCTAATGAATCTACATTAATTGCCATGGGACATTTTAGTCCAGCAGTTATAATTAGCTGTGTTGGAATTGTTGTCATAGCAGTTTTATCAAAAAGAAATATTAAAGGTTCAATACTAATTGGTATAGTAGTTTGTTCATTAATTGCTTGGGGATATGCATTATATAATCCAACAGCTGCAGCAGAGCTTAAAATATTTTTACCAAATGGCGTATTTAAATATGAGAGTTTAGCACCGATAGCAGGAAAATTAGATTTTAGTTATGCAACTAATCCTGCAAATTTAACTAATTTCATATTGGTACTTTGTACTTTCTTATTTGTTGACTTCTTTGATACAGTGGGAACAATAGTTGGTGTTGCATCTAAAGCAAATATGATAGATGAAGATGGAAACGTACCTCATGTTGGTAGAGCTTTACTTGCAGATGCTTTTGCAACTACAATAGGTGCAGGTCTTGGAGTATCAACAGTAACTACTTATGTTGAAAGTTCAACAGGTGTGGTTGAAGGTGGTCGAACAGGATATACAGCCATAACAGTAGGTGTATTATTTATAATAGCTATGTTTTTTTCACCAATATTTATTGCCATACCATCATGTGCTACTTCACCAGCTTTAATATATGTGGGATATTTAATGCTTAGTGCAGTTAAAGACATAGATTTTGCAGATATAACAGAAGGTGTTCCAGCATTTATAGCAATAGGTGCTATGGCATTTACTTATTCAATAGGTGATGGTTTAACTCTTGGAGTATTATCATATGTTGTTATTAACTTATTGTACAACTTAATTGCTCCAAAAGAAGAAAGAAAGAAAATATCTGCTATAATGATAGTTCTTGCAATTTTATTTGTTCTAAAACTTATTTATTTATAATATTAAAAAAGAAGTTAGCCTAAAAACTAACTTCTTTTTTTATTATT
>NZ_JANKBY010000390.1:0-2873 GCF_024621905.1 Terrisporobacter muris | reverse complement strand
TCAATAAAATTAAAAGTAAGAAATATTATTTAAAAAATATTTTATCTTTTAATCTTATATTTTATCAATCTAGAACCTATTTAAAAAATTCTTTACTATTATATACTTTACTTTTTGTTATGTTCTTTACATATTTTTTTCAAATATCAAGCTTATTTCCTTTAGAAACTAAAGAGCTTTATCCATATGACTATGTATGTTTAGGATATGAAAAGGACAAAGGTAAACTAAAAACAATAGAACAAGAATTTGATGTAAAAAGTAGAATTTACCCTGTGGTAAGAGTTACTGTGCCAGGAGGAGAAGATGGTGGATATGGAAGTCTTTATAAAACATTGCCAATGGGGCATCATCTGGGAATCTCAGAAAGTACATATAAAAAATTAACTGGTGAAAATTTAAACTTGAAAAATAAGGATATTGTTATTTTATATCAAGAAGATAAATCAAATAAAGCTCATCCATTAGATTTTTATGTTACTAGATCAAAACCGTTTATTAGAATTGGTCAACCAGAACGTTATACCATTTTTAATAGAAAAGTAATTTTTAGTTCAGATTATAATATAGTTAAAGAAAAAAGAGAGATAGTCTTTGGGCGACTTACAAGTGTAATGTACGAAAACATAGTTGTGTTTTCAGATGAGTATTTTAATAATGAGCATAAAAATACTGATGGAATAAAATATTTAATGACAATTAAAGATAATGGGAAAAATGATAAGTCTTTAGCCGAGTATATGGATAATTACAAAAAAACACATAATGAAGAAAGAGAGATTGATAGTCAGGTACAGTCTGTTTATAAATCAAAGGATTTGAATGAAGATTTTCAAGGAGATAAAATATTTAAGTTGATTATTAATATATCCATATCATTAACATTTGTAATTGCAAGTATAATGATTGTTTTTGTACATGCTTTTGGAAATAGATCTTATTATAAAAATTGTTATGAGATACTTAGTTATTTGGGTGAAAAGAAAAAGAAATCCAACTCCATAATAAGAAAAGAGATAATAGCATTTGCATTTTTACCATGTATATTAGCAATATTTACTTCTTTAATATTTATTATAATTACAGTTTATATGCGTGGATTTAACTATTTAGAAATAATATCAAGTGGTAAAGTTTATACAAGTATTATGTTAGCTTTTCTAGCAATATACGGTGTATCGACTTTTATAATATCTCATTTTTTAATTAAGGATATTGGAGGGAAGTAGTGATGGAAATTATAAAAGTAGTTGATTTAAAAAAATCATTTGGATCAGTTGAAGTATTAAGAGGGATAAACTTCTGCATTGAAGAAGGTGAGAGAATTGCTATTATGGGGAACTCTGGATGTGGAAAAACAACATTATTAAAAATGTTAGGACTTATAGAAGACCCCACACTTGGAGATGTTTACTATAAAGGTGAAAAAAGTAAAAATTTATCTAGAGATGAAATATCTGAAATAAGGCTAAATGATATTGGATTTGTATTTCAAGATTTTAGGTTGCTAGATAGTTTGACTATACAGGAAAATATTATGCTTCCTATGATTATAAATAAAGAGGAAGAAGATATTATGCTTGATAGATGTAATTATTATGCCGAAAAAGTAGGTATAAAGCATTTATTAAATAAGAAGCCATCTAATATTTCAGGTGGTGAAAAACAAAGAACAGCAATTTGTAGAGCTTTAATAAATAACCCAAGTGTTATTTATGCTGATGAACCTACAGGAAGTTTAGATTCTAAAACTGGTAAAACTATAATAGATATTTTAGTAAATACCAACATTGAACTAAAGAAAACATTAATAATGGTTACACATGACCCTCTTATTGCCAGCCATTGTAGTAGAGTAATATGGTTAAAAGATGGATTGTTAGTTCATGAAATTAGAGAAAGTAAAAAAGAAAAACTATATGGTGAAATTATTGAAAAGATGAAAGAAGTATAAAGTAAATTCATAAATTACAAAAACATATTTTTTAAATAAGGAGGTTGGAGAATATTGTCTAGCCTCCTTTAAATTTTAAAATAGAAAAAATTTACAATATGATATAAGTAAGCTTGATATATCGATAAGCAACATAATGAGAGAAGATATGATAAAGGATGTCAAAGAAGCAAGAATATTTAACAGAAAGTTATTACTATATTTTACTTTGCTTATATAAAGGACTCAATTATGGTTATTGCATAATGCAAGAAGCTATAAAACTATTAAATAATATAGTGAAAATAGGATCTGGAACTATGTATACAGCAGTAAGTAAAATGATAAAAAAGGACAGTGACACTGCAAATGAAGAGGATGATAGAAGAAGAACTTATGAAATAACATTAGATGGAAGAAATATTTTATTGCAAGAGATTGAAAGATTAAAAGAAATATTTGAAGATTTAGGATGGAAATATATAAACTTAACTTATAATGGATGGAACTATTTTAGAAAAAATATGACGAGAACAACGATGCAAGTGAATATGAAATATATATATAGATTATTCTTCTTACAGAAGTATGTTAAGTATACGGTGTAAACTAGGGAAAGTTATATTTGTAATATCAATTATTATAGCTTTATTATATACATTTTTAGCAATAAGAAATACGGATATTATTATTGGCATAGAAATCGTATTATTCTGGGGACTTTTCATATGGATAAAAAGAGGTCTTGAAAAAATGGAAGAAAAATAGAAATTAATTAGGGGACGATAAGTATGAGTAAGGGGGAATAAATATATTTGTTTTGGTTTAATTTTTAGTGGTATTTTATTTTTAGTCAGACAACTAAATCTATTTTATATTGTATTACCTGATTTTCTTAGAGGATTTATAGAGGGATTCTCCATAAGTTTATATATAATAT
>NZ_JANKBY010000038.1:0-19162 GCF_024621905.1 Terrisporobacter muris | reverse complement strand
CGATCTAATCTATATAAGATATGAGCAAAAGAGGAATGAGTATGAATAATTTAAGTACAAGGGCCTTGGCAATAATAGAAATATTGAAAAAATTAAATCATCCTGTAAGTAGTTTAGCTTTAAGCGAGGAAGTTGGCTGTTCTACAAAAACTATCCAAAGTGAAATTAAAGATATTAATAAACAATTAAAGGATACAAAAATAGTTTCTATTAGGGGAGTAGGTTACAAACTAGAAGGAAAAATTGATATAAATGAATGTAGCAATAATCATATAGGGAACATAGATAGAATTGAGTTTATAATTAAAACAATGCTTAATTTAAACTTACAAGAAGAAAAAAGTATCAAGTTGGAAGAGTTAGCAGATGCCATGTTTATAAGTGTTTCTTCTGTAAAAAATGATCTAAAAGAAGTAAAAGAAATTTTAAGTAGGTATAATATAAATATTGTATCTAAACATAAACATGGTATAGGTGTAGATGCCAATGAAGAAGAAATTGTAAGGGGTATAATAGATTTATGTTCTAGAAAAGATAATGAATTAGTATTACAAGATTTTTTAAGTGAATATGTTAGCAATAAAGTTTTTAACTTGAAAAATGAAATATTAAAATATTTAAACAATGAAGATTTAATTTTAAGTGATATAGAATTTAAAAATTTATGTAGTACAATTTTTATTAAGCTAAGTCGAAGCAATTACTATAATTATGAAAATTTTATTGAAAGTTATATAAAAAGTTATAAAGTTAAGCGTGAATCCATAATGAATGATAATGTAAATAAAGAAAAGATAACTAAGGCAATTGCTTTATTTTGTAAAAATTTGAAGTTGGCCACAGCCATAGATATTAGTAAAGATGAGTTCTTTATGGAATGTTTATATAATCATATAAATAATTTAATTAAAAAAGATAAGCTGGGAATTTGTAACTATAATGTGGTAAATGATGATGTGAAAATTAAATATCCTTATGCTTATGAACTTGCCAAAATAGCTAAAAAAACAATAGAAAATGAGCTAGGTTTGAAAATTGGTGAAGATGAAGTGTCCAATATTGCTGTTCATGTGGGAGGAGCAGTGGAGAGATACTCAAGTAACAAAAAAAGAAAAGTATTTAAGGTTATTATTGTTTGTGCATCTGGAGCAGGTACTTCCATGCTAATAAATACCAAGTTACAGCAACTATTTAAAGATAGGATAGAAATAGTAAAAATTATTCCGTCTTATTTAATTGACTATATAGATTCCGCAAGTGTGGATTTCTTAATATCAACTATGCCTTTGGAGTATGACAAAATGCCTGTTATTAATGTATCGCCATTTTTAACTGAAAAAGAAATTAAAATAATAGAAAAGTTTATGGATACGGGATATGTTTATGAAGATGTTAATGTGAAAGATTTCTTTGATAGAGATTTATATTTTACAGACTTAGACTTCAAAAACAAAGACGAAGTTTTAAACTTTATGAGTGATGCATTATTAAAAAATGACATAATTGATGAAGAAATGAAAGCATCATATTTTGAAAGAGAGGAAATTGCCACAACAGAAATAGGAAATATGGTGTCAATGCCTCATGGTGCAAAAGGTAATATAAAAGAAAATAAAATAGTTGTGGGTATTTTGAAAGAACCTATAGACTGGGAGTATGGAAAAGTTAGACTTGTCATAATGTTAGCATTAAATAACGAGAAAATACTTGACTATGAACAAGTATTTTCAAGTATTTATAATAAATTAGATACAACATCAAAAGTAGTAAATATTTGTGAAAACAAATCCTATGAAAAGTTCATAAAACTGTTTTAAATATAAAAACAGACAAAGATAAATTTCTCTTTTAATTAAGAGAAATTTTTTGTCTTTTTAGAAAAATCGTTTTCATTTATTATAGTCATAGGATACAAAAGTAATTAATGAGCAAAATAATATACAGGAAAAATTAAGGAGGAGCTAAAGTGATATATACTGTAACATTAAATCCATCTATAGATTATGTTATAAACCTTGAGCATCTAAGCACAGGCAAGGTAAATAGAGTAAATGATGAGCATGTATATCCAGGAGGAAAAGGAATAAATGTTTCAAGAATATTAAAAACCTTAGGACATGATAATGTAGCTACTGGATTTGTAAGTAATTTTACAGGTGACTTTATAATAAACTCTTTAGCTGATTTAAATGTTAAGTCAGACTTTATAAAGCTGGATAATGGATTTACTAGAATAAATGTAAAAATAAAGAGTGATGAAGAAACTGAAATAAATGGTGGAGGACCACATATAAGTGACGAAAAGTTGGGGGAATTATTTGATAAACTAAGTGAACTAAAAGAAGGCGATATTTTAGTTCTTGCTGGAAGTATACCATCAACTTTAAAAGAAGACTTGTATGAAAAAATTATGGAACATGTAAAAGGAAATAATGTAAAGATTGTGGTGGATGCAACTAAAAATTTACTTTTAAATGTATTAAAATATAATCCATTTTTAATAAAACCAAATAATCATGAATTAGAAGAAATTTTCAATGTAAGACTAGAAAATGTGGAAGAGATAGCAGTCTATGGGAGAGAACTTCAGAAAATGGGAGCTAGAAATGTGCTGGTATCTATGGGTAAAGATGGAGCACTCCTTATTACAGAAAATAATGAAGTATTAATAAGTAATGTACCAAAAGGAAGTGTAATTAACTCTGTAGGTGCAGGAGATTCCATGGTGGCAGGGTTTATATCTGGTTATATAAATAGCAATTCATATGAAGAAGCTTTAAAGCTGGGTGCTGCAAGTGGAAGTGCAACAGCATTTTCATCAGATTTAGCAACAAAAGAATTTATAGATAAATTAATACAAGAAATAGAAGTTGAAAGGAGATAAAAAATGAGAATAATAGATTTAATTAGTAAAGATTCAGTAAAACTTAATTTAGTATCAAAAGATAAATTAAACGTAATAGATGAATTAGTTGACTTAGTTGATAATAGTGGAAATTTAAATGATAGTGATGAATATAAAGAAGCAATACTTGCTCGTGAAGAGCTAAGTACTACTGCTATAGGAGAAGGCGTGGCAATACCCCATGCGAAAAATAAATCAGTAAAAGATGCTTGTTTAGCAGCTGGTATATCTAAGAAAGGTATAGACTACGAGGCCTTTGACGATACTTTGTCTTATTTATTCTTTATGATAGCTGCACCAGATGGAGCCAACGATACTCATCTAGAAGTTTTATCAAGACTATCTACCATATTAATGGATGAAAGCTTTAGAAATGACTTAATAAATGCATCTTCTGTGGATGAATTTTTAAATTTAATAAATGCAAAAGAAAAAGAAAAGTTCCCAGAAGAAGAAGTAAAGGAAGTAGTTGTAGAAGACAAGAAATCTAAATTACCTACAATTCTTGCTGTTACAGCTTGTCCAACAGGAATAGCTCATACTTTTATGGCAGCAGAAAGCTTAAGTCAAAAAGCTACAAACAAAGGAGTTAGCATAAAAGTTGAAACTAATGGTTCAGCCGGTGTTAAAAATGTATTAACAAAAGAAGAAATTGAAAATGCAACATGTATAATTGTAGCAGCTGATAAGAATGTGGAAATGAATAGATTTAACGGTAAGAAAGTTATAATAACAAAAGTTGCTGATGGTATACATAAAGCAGATGAACTTATAGATAAAGCTGTTAAAGGTGACGCACCAATTTTTCATGGACTAAAAGAAAGTGATACACAAGATTCATCAAATGAAAAAGAAAGCATAGGAAGACAATTTTACAAACATCTAATGAATGGTGTATCTCACATGTTACCATTTGTTGTTGGTGGAGGAATACTTATAGCACTAGCTTTCTTATTTGATGACTACACAATAAACCCAGCAAACTTTGGTATGAATACACCTCTTGCAGCCTTCTTTAAAACAATAGGTGGGCAAGCTTTTGGATTTATGTTGCCAGTTCTTGCAGGATACATTGCAATGAGTATAGCTGATAGACCAGGTCTTGCAGTTGGTTTTGTTGGTGGTATTATAGCAAGTGCAGGATATACTTTTGGAAACCTTATGAACTATGATGCAAAAACTGCTATAAGTGCAGGATTTTTAGGTGCTTTACTTGCAGGTTTTGTTGGTGGATATTTAGTATTATTACTTAAAAAATTATTCTCTTATTTACCAGATGCTTTAGAAGGAATAAAACCAGTTTTATTATTCCCTGTGTTTGGAATACTTTTAATTGGATTAATAATGATAAGTGTAAATCCAATTGTAGGGTCTGTAAATACAGCACTTAACAATTTCTTGGCTTCAATGAGTGGAACTAGTAAAATATTACTTGGAACAATACTTGGAGCAATGATGGCAATAGATATGGGTGGACCTTTCAACAAAGCAGCATATGTATTTGGTACAGCACAACTTACAGTAGTAAATGCAGGGCTAGAACAATTTGCCATAATGGCAGCAGTTATGATAGGTGGTATGGTGCCTCCTCTTGCAATAGCACTAGCTACTACTTTCTTCAAAAATAGATTTAGTGAGAGTGAAAGAAAGTCGGGAATTGTAAACTATGTAATGGGATTATCATTTATAACAGAAGGAGCAATTCCATTTGCAGCAGCAGATCCACTTCATGTTATACCAGCTTGTGTAGTTGGTTCAGGAATAGCAGGAGCATTATCCATGGCATTTGGATGTGGACTTAGAGCTCCTCATGGAGGAATATTTGTACTTCCAACTATAATTAATTTTCCAATGTATCTTGTGGCATTAGTAGTTGGTTCAGTAGTAGGTGCAATCTTACTTGCAATTCTTAAAAAGCCATTAGATAAAGCAAAGTAAGTTTATTATTACAATAAAACTATTTAATAAATATATTATTTAAAATTAAAGTTAAAAAACACCTTTTATAAGGTGTTTTTTACATATAAGGAAATTATATTGCTCTAAAATCTATGGAAAATTCTTGAACCTAAGTAATATCAATAAATATTAAGATGCAAAAAAATAGTTTTTGAGCAGCTGACTTGCCTAAAGTGTTAACGAAGGAATCAGGCAAAGTCAATTTTTTATTTTTATGCTAATTATTTAGTGCAAAAAATTTACAAATTATTTACTTGATTTAAAATTTAGCTTAATGTAATGTATATGTATATATATTTGTTTTGATTGTATATCATTATGGGTAATTATCTTATAAGAATAAACTACTCAAAGATAAATTATTATAAAACCAATTATTAAAGGAGTGGAAAATATGGGGCAACCAATGTACAAAATAATTGAAGAGTATGTGAAGAATTTAATTGACTCAGGAAAATTAAGTCAAGGGGACTTAATACCCTCTGAAAATCAATTATGTGAAGAATTTAATGTAACTAGAATGACTGTAAGATCAGCTCTGAGTAATTTGGTCAAGGAAGGATATATTACGAGAAGAAGAGGTATAGGTAGTATCGTACTAGGTGGAAATATTTATGATAATATATCTTCGATAAGTGGATTTACAAAAGAAATGAAAAGTAAAAATAAGGAAGTATCTAATATATTAATTGACTTAAAAGTTATTGAAGCAGACGAAGAGTTGGCAAAAAACCTTAATTTAAGCTTGGGAGAAAATGTATGGGAAATATGTAGAGTTAGATTGGCAGACAAAAAGAAGGTATCTTATATGGTCACATATATGCCAGTAAAGCTTTTTCCAAACTTAACAAAGAAAGATTGTGAAGATTCATTATATAAATATATAGAAGAAGATTGTGGTTATAAAATAGCTATTGCAGAAAGAGAAGTTGAAGCCATAATATCGACAAAAGAACTGGAAGAACAATTAGACTTGAATAAGAAAGAGCCAATTTTATATATAAAACAGGTGAGTAGATTTGACAATAGTGAGGTATTTGAATATTCTCATACTTACCATTATGGATATACTTTAACTTTAAGTGCTGTTACAAAACAATAAAAAAAATAAAAAATAAAAACTTTATAATAAAAATGAAAATGTTTTCTTGAAATGTCTATACATTCGTTATATAATTAAATTAATAGAACGAATGTATAGACATTTTGTTTATTTATATATTCTATTAAGCACTATAAATAAAAGATTGAATATACAAATCTAAATTACAAAAAATTTTAATAAAGATTAATATTTTATGGAGGGATTATAAAATGATAAAAATAATGTTAGCTTGTTCAGCAGGTATGTCAACAAGTTTGTTAGTAACAAAAATGGAAGCAGCAGCAAAAGGTTCAGGTATTGAAGCAAAAATATGGGCAATATCTGAAGCAAATATTGATAAAGAGGTTCAAGATGCAGATGTGATTTTACTTGGACCACAAGTAAGATTTATGTTAAACAAGGCTACAGAAATAGCTAAATCTTATAATGTTCCAGTTGAAGTAATAAACATGATGCATTACGGAACATGTAATGGAAAAGCTGTATTAGACAGAGCAATAGAATTAATAAACTCAAAATAAAAATTATAATTAGGGGGTAAAAGTTATGGAAAAATTTATGGCTTTTATGGAGCGTTATTTAGTTCCTGTTGCAGCAAAGTTTGGAGCACAAAGGCACTTAGTAGCAATAAGAGATGGTTTTGTTGGAATTATATCAATAGCAATGATAGGAGCATTTGGAAACCTTGCTAAAAACTTGCCTTTTGAACCTTATCAAAAATTTATAACAGGTACTACGATAGGGGGACATATAGGAGCTGTAGGTGGAAACCTATGGTGGGGATCTATAGCACTGATGTCTTTATTCTTAGCAGTGTCAGTTGCATATTCTCTTGCAAAATCTTATGATGGAAATGGTTTGCAAGCAGGTATGATATCGTTATGTTCATTCCTAATATTAAGTCCACAAACAGCATTAATAGTACCAGAAGGTGCAACTGAAGCAATAGTTGGATGGGGGTTCATTCCTTGGACTTATGTTTCTACAAATGGATTATTTACAGCTATGATAGTTGCCTTAGTAACTACTGAAATATATATTAAATTATCAAATGTATCTTGGTTAACTATTAAAATGCCAGATAGTGTACCACCAGCAGTTTCAAGATCATTCGCAAAATTATTACCAAGTTTAATTGCAATGACTATAATGGCAATAATCGGAGTTTTAATATCTACTCTTTCAGACGGTAAATTTATAAATGATTTATTACAAACTTATTTATCTAAGCCTTTAACAGGTGTTGCAGATTCTCTAGGTGGAGCAATATTCGTTGCAATATTTGTTCACGTATTATGGATATTTGGTTTACATGGCGCAAACATAGCATTACCAGTTGTTGAACCTATATTAATGGACCTTGGTGGAAAAAATGCTGAGTTACTAGCAGCAGGTGCTACTGAAGGATACCATGTATTTGCAGGAGCATTCTTAGATGCCTTTGTTTATCTAGGTGGATCAGGAATGATAATAGGGTTAGTAATTGCATTATTCTTAGCAGGAAAACATCGTAAAGATATGATAGCTTTAGGAACAGCACCAGCATGTTTCAATATAAATGAGCCAATGATATTTGGAATGCCAATAGTGCTAAACCCAATGTATATGATACCTTTCGTATTAGCACCAATTGTATGTACAGTAGTAGCATATTTAGCAATTTCTTCGGGAATGGTACCACCAGTAATAATGGCTAAAATACCATGGATAACTCCACCAATATTTAGTGCTGTAATGGCTACTGGAAGTTTAAAAGGTGGAATATTAGCACTAGTTAATATAGTATTATCTGTTCTTATTTATTTACCATTTGTTATGGCAGATAAGAGATCACTAAATAAAAAGATGCAAGAAAATGTATAGTTAAAGAATAATTTAAATAAGTAAAATATAAATTGAAAAATCTGTAAGATATCTAAACATATAGATATTTAGATGGGATGGTGTATGACATGAAAAACTGTCTAAAGGTAGTGACAATCGGAGGGGGCTCAAGTTATACTCCGGAGTTAATAGAAGGTTTTATTAAAAGACATGATGAATTGTCAGTGAAAGAGTTATGGCTGGTTGATATAGAAGAAGGAAAAGAAAAATTAGAAATAGTAGGTAGTCTAGCTAAAAGAATGGTTAAAAAAGCTAATATAGATATGGAGATACATCTTACGCTAGATAGAAGAGAGGCTCTAAAAGATGCTGACTTTGTAACTACACAACTTAGAGTAGGTTTACTTGATGCTAGAATAAAAGATGAAAGCATACCACTATCTCATGGATTAATAGGTCAAGAAACAAATGGGGCAGGAGGGCTGTTCAAAGCTCTTCGTACAGTACCAGTAGTGTTTGATATAATAAAAGATATAGAAGAATTATGTCCAAATGCATGGTTAATTAATTTTACTAATCCAACGGGGATAATAAGTGAAGCAGTATTTAAATATACAAACTTTAAAAAATATATAGGTCTTTGTAATGTACCAATACATTTAAAAAATGATGTAGCCAAATTATTTGAAGTAGAATCAGATAGAATTTATATGGAATTTGGTGGACTTAATCATATGGTATATGGATTAAAAGTTTGCTTAGATGGAAAAGACGTAACAAAGGAAGCAATTGAAAGATTTATAACTACAAAAATTAGTATGGAAAATATAAAAGCTATCGATTTTAATCCAGAGTTTGTAAGAGCTTTGGGGGCAATACCTTGTCCATATCATAGATATTATTATAAGACTAAAGAAATGTTACTGGAAGAATTAGAAGAATTTAAAAAAGGAAAAGCTAGGGGACAGGTAGTTAAAGAACTAGAAGAACAGCTATTTGAACTTTATAAAGATGAGAACTTAGATATTAAACCACCACAATTAGAAAAAAGAGGTGGAGCATACTATAGTGATGCAGCATGCAATTTAATAAGTTCAATATATAATGATAAACAAGATATTCAAGTAGTAAATACTTTAAATAATGGTGCCATAAGAAACTTTAAAGATAATCAAGCTGTAGAAGTAAGTAGTATAATAACTTCCCAAGGTCCAAAACCACTTTCAATAGGATACCTTCCTGAATGTACTGATGGATTAGTAAGCCAAATTAAGAGCTTTGAATCTCTGGCAGCAAAAGCAGCTGTAACTGGGGATTACGAAACTGCATTACTGGCTCTTTGTATAAATCCACTAATACCTTCTGATGATATTGCAAAAGTAGTATTGGATGAAATGATGGAAGCTCACAAAGAATATCTACCACAATTTAATAAGTAGGTGATAAAATGACTAAACTTATAATAAATGCAGATGATTTTGGTTTATCTGAGGGCGTAAATTATGGTATAATTTCAGCATATAAATCTGGTGTAGTTAGATCTACTAGTACTATGGCAAATATGCCATGGTTTGAACATGCCATGGAACTTTTAAAAGAAAATGAAAATTTAGGTTGTGGTGTTCACATGACAATGAGTTGCTATAAGCCAGTACTTTCAAATTTAAAGACTATGGTAGATGAAAATGATTATTTTATAAGAAGAATAACTAATGAAGTAATTGAAAATATGGATTTAGATGAAATATATGAGGAGTTTTGTGCTCAAATTGAAAAGGTTAGAACTAAAACAGATATAACTCATTTGGATAGTCATCATCATGTTCATACTTTAGAAAAACTAAGACCAGTTATAGAAAGAATTTTGGAAAAATATGATTTACCAATAAGAGGTGGATTTGAGTATGATTTTAATTATTCTAAAATTATACCTTTAATAGATACTTTTTATGGTGAAAATGTAAGTTATGATTATTTTATGAAAAAAATTGATCATCTTAAATCATACGAAATAGCTGATATAATGTGTCATCCCGCTTATGTTGATGATTTTCTAATGAAAACAACATCATATTCTATGGCTAGAATTAATGAGCATAAAATATTAACTTCTAAGGACACAAAAGATTTTATACAAGATAATTTTTTACTAACAAATTATAGGGAACTGTAGGTGGAGATAATATGGATGAAAAAATGATTGAAATAACTTTTGGTATTATAGGGTTTGCGGGAGATGCTAAAGGTTTAGCTTTTGAAGCAATAGATGAAGCAAAAAAAGGGAATATAGATATAGCAAGAAAAAAACTTGAAGAATCTAAGGCAGTTATGGTAAAAGCTCACAAATTCCAAACAGAATTAATTCAAAAAGAAGCTAGTGGAGAAAAAACTAATATGAGTGTAATGTTAGTTCATTCTCAAGATCACTTAATGACAAGTATGACATTCCAACAACTAGCAGGAGAATTTGTTGACTTATACGAAAGACTAGATACAAAGTAATTTATTAAATATAAAGTAAAAAGGAATCTACTCAGAGTAGGTTTCTTTTTACTTTATAAGGAAATTATATGTTATTTGTTATGTTGATAACGTATAATTTCCAACTTTGTTATTTGAGCAACGGGCGAAGCCGTTGGTGATATGAAGTGGAGCGCTCACTCAATGGCTTAAAGTGTTTCGCCGACACGTCGCTCAAGCGAAGCGAATTTTTTACTGCAAGAAAATACATTTATTTATATAAAATAAGATAAATAAGTGTAAAAATATAATGATTCAGCATAATAATATATTTTTTAATGAAAGTACTTTCTAAAAAACGAATTTTATTGAAAATATTTTCTTTAAATTATATACTGTATTTAAGATGAAATTAGGGAAGGAGAAAGAGTATGAAGGATAACTTAGAACAATTAAAAAATAATTTAATTGTATCTTGTCAAGCATTACCACATGAACCATTACATTCTTCTTTTATTATGGGGCGCATGGCTAAGGCTGCCAAAGAAGGCGGAGCAGTTGGGATTCGTGCTAATACAAGGGAAGATATAGAAGAAATTCAAAAGAATGTTGATCTTCCTATAATAGGAATAGTAAAGAGAGATTATGAAAATTGTGAGGTGTACATAACACCTACAATGAAAGAAATAGATGAACTTATGGAAGTTAAGCCAGAGATAATAGCGATAGATGCTACATCTAACTTAAGACCATATGGAGTTACTTTAGATGAATTTTATGAAGCTATAAAAACAAAATATCCAAATCAAAAGCTAATGGCAGATTGTTCAACTGTAGAAGAAGCAATACATGCAGATGAACTTGGATTTGATTATATAGGCACTACTTTGGTTGGATATACAAAGCAAAGTCAAAATGATAGGATTGAGGAAAACGATTTTGAAATTCTTAGAGAAATAATTTCAAAGGTTTCAAATAAGGTGATTGCAGAAGGAAATATAGATACTCCACAAAAAGCTAAAAGAGTTTTAGAATTAGGTAGTTATAGTGTGGTAGTTGGTTCCATAATTACAAGACCTCAAAATATAACTAAAAAGTTTATAAATGCTATTGATGAGCTGAAATAATATGTTAATAATTTAAAAATTAAAATATAAGAAAAATATATAGATAAGGGAGATAAAATTATGATGAATAACGCAGATATGAGAGGAATATTTAGTGCACTTTTAGTTTCTTACAATGAAGATGGGAGTATAAATGAAAAAGGAGTACGTCAAATAATCAGACACAACATAGACAATATGAAAGTTGATGGTTTATATGTGGGAGGAAGTACTGGTGAAAACTTTATGCTTTCAACTGAAGAAAAGAAACAAATATTTGAAATAGCAAAAGACGAAGCAAAAAATGAAATAAAATTAATAGCTCAAGTTGGATCTATAAATGTATATGAATCAGTAGAATTAGCTAAGTTTGCTACAGAATTAGGATATGATGCTATATCAGCAGTTACACCATTCTACTATAAATTCTCATTCAATGAAATAAAGGATTACTACAACACAATAATAGATAGTGTAGATAACAGATTAATAATATACTCTATACCATTCTTAACAGGAGTTGATATGAGTGTTGAGCAATTTGGGGAATTATTTGAAAATGAAAAAATAATAGGTGTTAAATTCACAGCAGCAGATTTCTACTTATTAGAAAGACTAAGAAAAGCTTATCCAAATCATTTAATATATGCAGGATTTGATGAAATGATGTTACCTGCTACAGTACTTGGTGTAGATGGAGCTATAGGATCTACATTCAACGTAAATGGTATAAGAGCTAGACAAATATTCGATTTAGCTAAAGAAGGTAAAATAGAAGAAGCTAGAGAAATACAACATGTAACTAATGATTTAATAAGTGCTATCCTTTCAAATGGATTATATGCAACATTAAAAGAGTTATTAAAATTAAGTGGTGTAGACGCAGGATACTGTCGTAAGCCAATGGCTTTAACTACAAATGCTCAAGTAGAAGAAGCTAAAAATATATTTGATAAATATGTAAAATAAAGATAGTTATTTAATGAATAGTTAAAGCAAAGTTAAAGGAAAAGTATTAGCTAAATTTAAATAAATACTTTTCCCTAAAATATATTGATAAATACTCTTAGGGGAGGAAAATAATATGGGATTTACCACAATAGATTTTATTATACTAGTAGTATATTTAGCAGCAGTATTATTTGCAGGGCTGCATTTTTCTAAAAAAGATATGCAAGGAAAAGAGTTCTTCAAAGGTGATGGAACTATTCCTTGGTGGGTAACAAGTGTTTCAATATTCGCAACGTTACTTAGCCCAATTTCATTTTTATCACTAGCTGGTAACTCTTATGGTGGAACTTGGATATTATGGTTTGCACAATTAGGTATGCTAATAGCTATACCTATAACGATAAAGTTCTTCTTGCCGATTTATAGTAAGTTGGGAATAGATACGGCTTATCATTATTTAGAGTTAAGATTTGATAGTAAGGCTTTAAGGGTACTTGGAGCATTAATGTTTATAGTATATCAAATAGGTAGAATGTCAATCATAATGTATTTACCATCAATGGTACTTGCTAACTTAACAGGAATAAATGTGAATATATTAATAATAGTAATGGGAGTAATAGCAATAATTTATTCATATACAGGAGGGTTAAAATCTGTTTTATGGACAGATTTTATCCAAGGAAGTGTACTTTTAGTAGGAGTAACGTTTGCTCTAGTTTATTTATTAATTAGTATTGATGGTGGAGCAGGAGCAGTGTTTGAAACTTTAAAACAAGGTAAATTTATAGGCGCAGAAGAGGCTTTATTTGATCCTAATATGTTAAAAACAAGTGTATTTTTAATAGTTGTGGGGGCTGGATTTAATACTTGTTCTTCTTATATCTCAAGTCAAGATATAGTTCAGCGTTTTACAACAACTACAGATACAAAAGAATTAAATAAAATGATGTTAACAAACGGAGCTTTATCAATATTTATAGCTACAGTATTCTATTTAATAGGAACTGGTTTATATGTGTTCTATGGACAAAATCCAGCACTTGCTCAAACAGCTCAACAAGATCAAATATTTGCATCTTATATAGCTTACCAATTACCAGTTGGTATAACAGGGATATTACTTGCAGCAATTTATGCAGCATCTCAATCTACTTTATCTACTGGATTAAACTCAGTGGCAACAAGCTGGACTTTAGATATACAAGAACGTTTAAGTAAAAAAGAAATGAGTTTTGAACAACAAACTAAAATAGCTCAATATGTTTCTTTAGGGGTTGGTATAGTTGCAATAGCAGTTTCTATGATATTAGCAAATGGAGAAATAAAATCAGCTTACGAATGGTTTAATGGATTTATGGGACTAGTACTTGGAGTACTTGGTGGTACATTTGTACTTGGTGTATTTACTAAAGTTGCTAATTCAACTGGAGCTTTTGTAGCCTTTGCAGTTTCAACAATAGCAATTATATTTGTAAAATATAATATGCCAGACGTATCTATATGGTCTTACTCAATTATTACAATAGGTATATCGCTAATAGTAGGAATTCCAGTAAGTTATGTATCTAGAAAATTAAAAAATGATAATACTGTACCAAATAGAGACACAGTAATTTATGAATAATAGGAGGTAGCTATGATATTTGGAAATATAAAAAACTTAAATGAATACAACTATTTACCATCAGATATAAAAAGATGTTTTGAATATGCAGCCTCTAATGATTTGTTAAATTATGAAAAAGGCAGTCATACAATAGATGGAGATAATTTATTTGTAAATATAGTTGAATATGAAACTACTGATGTTGAAAATAGATTTTGGGAAGCTCATAGAAATTATTTAGATTTGCATCTTATGTTAGATGGAAAAGAACAAATAGATGTGAACTTTATAGAAAATATGGAAGAAAAAGAATTTGTTGAAAAAGATGACTTTTTACCTTTAGAAGGTGAGAAAAATGGTCATGTAATACTTGAAAAAGGTGATTTCTTGATTTGTTATCCTAATGATGCTCACAGAACAGCAGTAAAGATAGAAGATTCTCAAAAAATAAAAAAAGCCATATTTAAAATAATTATTGAAAAATAAGTATAAGGAGGGAGTGTAGGTTAGTTTATCTGCACTCCCTAAGTTCGTATATAGAAAGGATCGTATTTATGAAAAATTATGTATGTATAGATGTAGGAGGAACTTCCATAAAATATGGAGTTATAAGTGAAAAATTAGATTTTGTGGTTACAGCTGAAATGGATACAGAAGCCTCAAAGGGTGGACAAAATATATTAAGTAAAATGGTAGAAATAGTAAGTAACTATAAAGATAATTATAAAATAGATGGAATTTGTATTTCTACAGCTGGCATGGTTGATTGTGAAAAAGGAGAAATTATTCATGCATCATCATTAATTCCAAATTATACAGGAACAAAAATAAAAGCAACTTTAGAAGAAAAATTTAATATTCCTTGTGAAGTTGAAAATGATGTGAACTGTGCAGCTCTTGCAGAACATTTTGCAGGTGGAGCTAAGGGAAGCAAGATAAGTTTATGTTTGACAATAGGAACAGGTATAGGTGGAGCAATTATTATAAACAATGAAGTTTATCATGGAGCTTTTGGAAGTGGTGGAGAAGTGGGATATATGAACATGATGGGATCTACTTTTCAGAAACTAGGGGCTAGTAGTGTATTAGTTAAAAAGGTAGCTGAGATGAAAAATATTGATGAGAAAGATATAAATGGAAAGTATATCTTTGATAAAGCTAAAGATGGCGACCCTGACTGTATAAAGGCTATAGAGGAATTAACAGAAGTTTTGGGAGAAGGAATAGCAAATATTTGTTATATAATAAATCCAGAAGTTGTAGTTCTTGGTGGTGGTATAATGGCTCAAAGAGAGTATTTATATGATAAAATAAGAAGTAGTATGGATAAAAACTTAATACCATTTATAGGAGATAAAACAAGGTTAGAATTTGCAGTAAATGAAAACAAAGCAGGAATGCTTGGAGCATATTTTAATTTTATAAATATGCAGAAAAAAAGATAATGAAAGTATTTAAAAGGAAAAAGGGGGAGTATTAATGAAGGAATATCAAAAAAGTATAGTACCTCATATAGAATCATTATATGATAGCTTTACACCTTCAGAAAAAACTATTGCAGATTTCTTCATATATAATATGGAAGAAGTTGATATATCATCTAAAAATTTATCAAAAACACTATTTGTTTCAGAAGCATCCATATCAAGGTTTGCAAAAAAATGTGGTTTTGATGGATACAGACAATTTGCCTATGTGTATAAACAAAGTTTTAAAGAAACTACTCCTAATATAACAGCTAGTTATACAAAACAAGTTTTAGATACTTATCAAGAACTTTTAAATAAAAGCTATGCATTGATAGATGAAAAGCAAATGCAAAGAGTTGTGGAACTTATTTCAAATAAAAAGAGAATTTATACTTATGGAAGAGGAAGTTCAGGACTTGTGGCACAAGAAATGAAGTTAAGGCTTATGAGGCTTGGCGTTAATATGGAAGCAATATCAGATAGTCATATAATGAAGATGAACTCTGTTTTAATGGATGAGGATTGCGTTGTAATTGGAATAAGTGTTAGTGGAAATACTAAAGAAGTAACAAACTCTTTAAAAGAAGCTTCAAATAGAGGGGCTAGTGTAGTCTTGATAACATCCAAGCAAGATGAAGAAATGAAAACCTATTGTGATGAAATTTTATTTATTGCAGTTAAAGAGCACTTAGAAAATGGAAAAGCAATATCTCCACAGTTTCCTGTGTTAGTTATAGTTGATATTTTCTATTCTCATTTCCTTCAAAGTGATAGACTTAGAAAAGAAGAATTACACAGCAATACAATTAATGCTCTTTACAATGAATAAATATACAAAAAAATCAGTAGTCCGATGACTACTGATTTTTTTAAGCGAATTTTGAGTAAGGTCTTTTCCTGAAGCGGTAGCGAAGGTAACTCGTTTGAGTAACGGATTTATCCGAAGTGGTAACGAGGATATATCGTTGACGATATGCTTCTTAATTTTGACGACATGAGCGAAGCGAATTTTTTTATTTTACTTTTGCAAATTCACTCATTAATTCATAGTCATTTTTATTTAAAAGACTAGCAGCTTCTTTATCAAGAATTAGAATTACATCTTTATGGAACTGTAATATAGAAGACGGAACTTCTGGAGTAACTTTTCCATGAACTGTATTATAAATAGCTTCAGCTTTATTTTTTCCACTAGCTAAAAGCATTATTTTTTTACTTTTAAATATTGAACCTGTTCCCATAGTAATTGCTTTTGTTGGAACCTCATCTAAACTATTGAAAAATCTTGCATTAGCTTTTCTTGTAGACTCATCTAAAGTAACTACATGAGTTCCTTTGTTAAAGTTTATAGTTGGTTCATTAAACCCTATATGAGCATTGTTTCCTATTCCTAGAACTTGTATATCTATACCACCATTATCATCAATCATTTGATCATATAAAACACATTCTGTATCTATATCATCTGACATACCATTTGGTATATGTATATTTTCTCTATTTATATTTATATGATTAAATAAATTTTCATCCATAAAGTAATGATAACTTTGGTTATTATCTATAGGAAGTTTATAATATTCATCTAAGTTAAATGTTTTAATTTTTGAGAAGTCAATTAATCCTTCTTCATACATTTTTATTAAATTTTTATACATTCCAACTGGAGTACTTCCAGTAGCAAGACCAAGTATAGATTTTGGTTCTAAAATCATTTGACTCCCTACTATTTGTGCTGCTTTTTTACTTAATAATTCGTAGTTTTCACAAACTATTATTCTCATAATGTATCCCTCCAAAATTTTATAATATATTTATTTATCTAAATTGTTAAAAATGATTTCTCCGTTAGAAATAGTCATATAGCAATTCATTTCATCATCAAATAAAGCTATATCAGCATCTTTGTTTATATCTAAACTACCCTTTGTTTTGTCCATATTTATTGATTTAGCAGGGTTTAGTGAAGCTAAATTTATTGCTTCATTTATAGATAAATTTGTGTTTTTTATAAAATTATAAACTGCTTTATTTAAGTTTAAAACACTTCCAGCAAGGTTACCAGTAGAAAGTCTTGCTGCACCATCTTTTACAAAAACATCTTGGCCACCTAAATCATATTTTCCATCAGCCATACAGCCAGCTCTCATGCAATCTGTGATTAAGATAACTTTGTCTTTACCTTTATTATTTAATACAAATTGGTATAACTGTGGATTAACATGAATATTATCGCAAATTATCTCGCAGTAAACATCACTAGTAAGAGCAGCTCCAACGACACCTAATTCCCTATGATTTAAAGGGGTCATTGCATTAAATAAATGAGTTATATTTGATGCACCAAACTTAATAGCTAGTTTAGCCTCTTCATATGTGGCATTAGTATGAGCTATGGATAAGGTTATATCAGTTTTATCTTTTATTTCTTTTGTGAAATTAAAGTTATCATCAACTTCAGGAGCATAAGAAATTATCTTGATTACATCCACATATTCTTCTATAAAAGGAAAATTAGGTGGTTGAATAAATTTATCACTTTGGGCGCCTTTATATTTACTATTTATAAATGGACCTTCTAAATGAGCACCAAGAATTTGTGCACCATCATACTTTATATTTATAGATTTTTTTATTGTATCAAGGGCTTCATATATATCTTCTTTTGACATAGTCATCGTAGTAGGTAAAAATGAAGTGACACCGTTTGTTTTAATACCATTACCTATAGTTTTTATTGATGTTAAAGACTTATCCATAACATCACAATTGCAACTGCCATGGACATGTATATCAATAAGTCCAGGAGAAACATAGAGACCTTTAGCATCTATTATTTCTATATTTTCTTCTATTTTGTCACAAAATCCTCTGATTTTATTATCAAATAAAAGTATTTTATCTTCAATTATATTATTTTCTGTTAGTATTTTACCATTAATAATAGCTTTCATAATTCCCCCTAAATTATCAGTCTTCGTTAAGTATAATTTCGTATTGATGTTTATCTGTGATAAATAAAGAACTTGTATACTCTAAAACTTCTTCCTCATCAGTAAATACAACCCTATCAATTTTTAATGCTAGAGAATTTAAATCAACATTTAAAAGTTTTGATTGAGATTTATCTAACATAATAGGATTAATTACTTGCTTAGCTCTTTGAGTCTTATGCATATATTTTTCTCTATATAATTTATATAGGGAAATTTTATCTATAAGCTCTTTATTTAAATCTGGGCACATATATTCTGGAATATATATTTTTTCTAGTATGGTAGGATCTTCATCAATAAATCTTACTCTCTCTATTTGGAAAATAAGAGAAGAGTCATCTTTTAATTGCAAGTATTCCTTAATCACATCACTAGGTTTATCTAATTTAAATTTTAATATTTTATTTTTTACTTTAAGCTTTTTCCCCTCAGCTATTTCTGTAAAACCTTGCATTTTTTCATAAGTTAAATTTTGTTTTTTGTATGAAACGAAAGTACCTTTACCTTGTCGTCTTTCTAAGACTCCTTCATTAACTAAGTTAATGATAGCTTTATTGACAGTCATTCTACTTACATTTTGAATCTTACAAATATCTCTTTCAGACATTAAATAATGTCCTTCTTGTAATTCATTATTATTAATCATATCTTTTATTATTTCTATAAGTTGAAGGTAAAGAGGTATCTGTGAATTTTTATCTATCAATTTCATTGTATTTCTCCTCTATGGTATATACCTATTGGTATATACCAATTTTATAATTAAATTATATATTAA
>NZ_JANKBY010000389.1:0-2881 GCF_024621905.1 Terrisporobacter muris | reverse complement strand
ATCTTTCACAAAATATATCGTTTTCATTACTTAAGTAATTCTTTAAATTATCACCATTTTTATCTACTAAGAATAAATTTATACTTGTACATTTTATCATTGAATCTAGGTTTTTTAATATTCTACTTATAGCTTGAGTACACTCTATATCTTCTAATTCTTCCATATTACTAACAAATAAATTTTCTAATTCTTCATTGATTTTTTTACCATAGCTATATTCATTTGAAAATCCACTTATAAATTTTACATTTTCATCTTTATCTTTTATAGGAAATTTATATACCCTATAAAATTCATCCTTATCGCTATAGTATTCATGTTCATAAAATAGCTCTCTTTTCTCTTCTAAAACTATTTTATCTGTTTCATCACATTTACAACAAAATTCCTTAGGCCTAATTTCCTTATCTGATTTTCCTATTATATCTTCTTTATCTAGACCTATTTTATTAGCACCCCTTTTATTTATGTACACATGTTTTCCCTCTTTATCTTTTATCCAAACTTCATAAGGTATGTGCTCTAATATGCATTCTAAATCCTCTATTGTATATAACCTTTGGTCATCTTTAGATTTTTTGTCCATATTACTCTCCTTCAATACTTTTATATACGCCCTTTTTATTTTACATTTGTATGTTTGTTATTTAAATAATACCAAAATGCGCCTTTCATAAAAAGACTTTATTTTCATTATCTATACATATCAAGTGATTTTTTATAAAATAAAATAGAACTAGGTTTATACCTAGTTCTTATTTTTATACTATGCTTTTTTTACAACACTTGATTTTAGCTTCATAGCTCCAAAACCATCTATTTTACATTCTATATCATGTCCATCAGCAGCATCAGGAACTAAACGTATACTTTTAACTTTTGTTCCTATTTTTATAGAAGATGAAGCACCTTTTACTTTAAGATCTTTTATTACTGTTACAGCATCTCCATCATTTAATATATTTCCGTTTGCATCTCTTATTACATTCTCTTCTATAGCCTCTTCAGTTTGTGACCATTCATGAGCACATTCTGGGCAAACATATAAAGTTCCGTCTTCGTAAGTATATTCTGAATTACATTTAGGGCAATTTGGATAATTTTCCATAATATTATTTCCTCTCTTTCTTATGTCTAATTCTTAAATAGAATTTTTTATTTATATAATAGCTTTATAGCCTTTCATATTGTATCACATTTTTATAACTTAACAATATACCTCTATATAATTAGTTTATCTATTTTATCGTTTTTTATATAATTCCACATAGTTAAATAAGATTTTTATTTTTTAAATATAAATTAGTTTATCTATCTTTTTCATATATAAAAAGATTTATATGAACTTAGCATCTTGATATAATTCTCCAGCCAAATCTTTTAATAATATCTGATTAATTACTTTATATTTTCCATTTTCTCGTTTTAATACACCCTTTTTACATAATGTGTTAAACGTTCTAAGCAGGTGTCTATAACTGCATCCTAATCACTCTGCTATATTAATTAAATTTTCATCAAAATCAATATATGTATTTTCTTCATAAACTAATGATTCATTTATATAGCTAGATAATCTATTTTCCAATGGATAAAGTAAATTGATAGATCTATTCATACTGACAGCTGCTAGTTTTTCTGCTAAACTTTCACAAGTAAATTTTAAAAACTTTCTATCTTTAGTTAATTCTAATCTTACCTTTTCCATAGATATAGCTAAACAGTAACAAGTACTAAAAGCTTGAATTGTACCTGTTGAACTTTGATTTTTTACAACCTCTATATCTCCTATTACTCTAAAAGGTTTATAAAAAGCAAGAAGTGAGTTTCTACCATTAGGCAATGTTTTAAATACTTTTGCTTTAAATGCTCCATGGTTTGTTTATACCGGTGGACTTTTAGGTGTTATTATAGTTACTATGCTCTCTTTTTTATCTTCAAAGATTTCATCTTTTTACTTAACTTTATTGTTATTTATTGGTCAACTTTTCACAGGAATAATTATAAATGCTTTGTCTACAGGTAAAATTTCTTTTTACCAAGTAATTGGTGGAACTTTAGTAGTATTAGGTTTAACTTATAATTTATATATTGATAAAATAAATAGCAAAACCGTATCAGCTTAAGATACGGTTCTTTTTATAAAATCTATCATACTTTCTTTATTTTCTTCCAACTGAACTAACCTATTAACATTGGCTCCTGATGGATGAGGAAATCCCATAAGTATCTGATTTTCTTTAATAAATTTTTCATCTTTTAATTTGCATAATACCTCTTCAACAGCTTTTCCTAGTGGTATTAATAATATATCTTCAAAGTCATTTAGTTCATGTATTTCATTTATAAAATTCTCATAGATATATTTCATTAAAAAATCACTTTTTAATAGCTTAGGTGTATGGCCTGTATAGTTTTGCTTTTTCACAAAAACAGGATAAGGTATTAATGACATAGTATGCATTAAATAATCTTTTTTATCAAATAATTCACTACAGCTTTCTAAGCTTAGAGCTTCATTTAATTTTATTTCATCTAACATTGATATAATATTTTTTCTTAAACTTCCACTAAATCTGCCTGATACTTTGCACTTATACTGTATATCTTCTATGTCATCATTATTTTCTAATTCTTTTCTTGCAGTAGCTATTGACGTATTCATTTGTATAAATCCTGGTGTTATACCTATAATTAGTATTTTTGCCTTTGGGTTTATGTACTCATTATGTGGAGCGTAATATATTTCTATATTATTTTCTTTCTCTATTAAAAAATCTTCTATCAGCAATTCTTCTTTTGTATATTTATCTTTAATAGGAAGTTTTTCTATTTCCATTTTATAATCGTATAATGTTTTTTTCATGACATCTCCTAA
>NZ_JANKBY010000388.1:0-2892 GCF_024621905.1 Terrisporobacter muris | reverse complement strand
GTCAGAGGTGGAAGTGTGGTAACATATGTAGCTTACTGATACTAATAGGTCGAGGACTTGACCAAAATAAACCTAAAGGTTTATATCGCAACTAAATCTTTAATTATATGTTTATAAGGAAGATTTCAGTTGCTAAAAATAAATAATGGAAAACATTAAATGTTAGCAGTTTTGAAAGTACTAACAAAAGTTAATACTTTATATAAAGATTATGTGGTTATTATAGCAAAGAGGATACACCTGTTCCCATTCCGAACACAGAAGTTAAGCTCTTGAGCGGCAATGGTACTTGGGGGGCGACCCCCTGGGAGAGTAGCACGTAGCCACGTAATCTTTTTTGTTGTATAAATATTAATTGTTAAAATCTAGCATAATTTTTAAGTATGTGGTTAATCTAATAATGAAATTAATTAATAAAATTAGGAGAGATTTTCATGCTAAAAAAAATATGTTTAGTTTTAACCATTATAGGAGCATTGAATTGGGGAATCATAGGGCTTTTAGGAGTAGATGCTATAGGTAGCCTATTCGGAGGAACATACTCTATGATAAGCCGAATAATATATGCTTTAGTAGGTATAGCAGGTATTATTTTAATACCATCTTTATTTTCTTCAAATGATGATGAAAATAGTTAAAATGATGGTAATAAGATCGATGATTGTAAAAATTATCGATCTTATTTTAGTTTGTAGATAAAATTATATTTTACTTTCAAATTAATTGATATAATTGATTTATTAAAGGTACTACATATATTACGCATTGAATTTCTTTTTACATTATGAATAAGTTTCTATTAAAAATATATAATTTATGGAGGGATATTATGAAACAATATAAGCTAAAAGATAATTATAATAATCATATATTAGAAAAGTTAGAAAAATTAAGAGATGATGATTTGGTATCCTTTCATGTACCAGGACATAAAATCGGTAAAATTTTTAAAAAATTAGGATATCAAAGTATCTTAGAAAATATATACACATTAGATACAACAGAAATAGATGGAACAGATAATTTACATAATGCAAAAGAAATTATAAAACATTCTCAGGATAGGGCAGCGAAGGTATTTAACAGTGATAGAGTAATTTATTTAGTTAATGGGACTACTTGTGGTATAGAAGCTGCTATCATGGCAGTATGTCCTCCGAAATCAAAATTAATTATGAACAGAGATTGCCATCAGTCTGTTATTAATGCATGTATATTAGGCGATATCCATCCTATATATATACAAGCTAAAGTATGTAAGAAAACAAATATAATAATGGGGATAGATATTGAAGATGGAAAGTCAGTAATAGATAATAATTTAGATGCAAAAGCAATAGTTCTTACTTATCCTACTTATTATGGAGGTATCTATGAGTTAAAAGAAATATGTGATTATGCTCATAGTAAAGGTATGGTTGCAATAGTTGATGAAGCCCACGGAGCTCATTTACAACTAAGTAATCAATTGCCTGAATCAGCTATAAATCAGGGAGCAGACATAGTAATTCAAAGCACTCATAAAACATTACCAGCATTTACTCAGTCTTCTATGATGCATATAAAAGGAAATAGGGTTGATGAAAATAGAATAGTAACTATGTTAAGATTCTTAGAATCTTCAAGCCCTTCATATGTACTATTAACTTCTTTAGAATTGGCAGTAGATATATATGATAAATATGGAACAAAATTAATGAATGATTTGCTTAGTAATATAGAGAAGTTTAAAAGCAAATTTGAAAATAATGAAAATATTATAATTGATAATAATATGGACAAAACAAAGATTTTTATTTCGTTGAAGAAATTAGGTATTACAGGATATGAGCTAGATAATATATTGAGAGAAGAATATAAAATTCAAGTTGAACTTTCTAATTATTATGGAGTTTTATTAATATGTACTATTGGTAATGATAAAGAAGATTTTATTAGATTAGAAAATTCATTATATAATTTACTTTCAAAAATAAATAAAAAGGAATTACTAAAGGATATAAATTATCCAGAGAGCATTCCTAAAAAAATATTAAATCCAAGAGATGCATTTTATAGTAATAAAAAAAGCGTGAGGTTAGAAGATAGTATTGGGGAAATAAGTGGAGAGTATATAACTCCATATCCCCCAGGGATAAGTCTTATTTCTCCAGGAGAAATAATTACACAAGAAATTATTACTTATATCCAACAAGGGGTTAAAAATGGTATGATAATAAGTGGTATTAAAGATATTAACTTAGAATATATAGATGTTATTGACATAAATTAAAACTATTTTTAGCTATTGAAAGAACGGGAGGAAAATATGGGCAAAATTTTTTGTTTAATGGGAAAAAGTAGTTCAGGTAAGGATACTATATTTAAAGAAATAAATGAAGATAAAGATTTAGATTTAAAACCAATTATATCCTATACAACAAGACCTAAGCGTATTAATGAAACTAATGGTGTAGAATATTTCTTTATTAATAAAGATGATCTGAATAAATTTGAAAAAGAAAATAAAGTTATAGAAAAGAGAGTATATCATACTGTTCATGGTGATTGGTTCTATGGGACGATAAATGATGGTCAGATAGATTTAAGTAAAAATAATTATTTATTAATAACAACTTTAGAAGCTTATGAGAGCCTGAGAGACTATTTTGGTGATGATAAGGTATGTCCTTTCTATATTGATATAGAAGATGGTATTAGACTAGAGAGAGCCTTAGAGAGAGAAAAAAGGCAGGACAAGCCTAATTATGATGAGCTTTGTAGAAGATTCTTGGCAGACAACCAGGACTTTAGTGATGAAAACTTATCAAATTTAGGTATTAATAAATTTTATATAAATGAAAACTTAGAAAGTTGTATTAATAATATAAAGAAAGATATTCTAAATCTAAT
>NZ_JANKBY010000387.1:0-2915 GCF_024621905.1 Terrisporobacter muris | reverse complement strand
ATCATAATTTTCCCAACTTTGATTTTTTAATGTAAACTGTGATACCTCATTAACTAGTTCTTCTCTTTCAATGTCATTAAAAATATCAATATTAATTATTTGTGAAAATTCAACATTAATGCCATTAATCAAATATAACTTGTACTTTTTCTTATCTATTTCTATCCATAATATAAGTTTAGGATTACTTTTTAAAAGCTCAAATGAATTTTGTTTATGTGAGATACTCCTTATAAGTTCTATATTGTTTTTTATTTCTCTAGCTCTTTCAAAATTTAAGGAGGAGGATGCATCTATCATATCTTCTTCCAATTGTTCTATTAAACTATTATCACCATCAAATGTATCTTGAAGGATATTGTAAATTTTTTCATATTCCGAAGAAGCATCTACTCTGCATGGACCAATACATTTATTTATATTATATCTAATGCATTTTGTTCTTGTATTGCATATGGGTAATTTAAAATAATCAAGTAAAAAATCCCTTAAAGTAAATAATCTTTTATTCATGGAAAACGGACCAAAGTAAATACCTTGCCCCTCCTTCTTATCAACAATATTCATAATATTATGACTGTGTGCATCTAACTTTATATATTTGTATTTTTCATAATTATTCATTAAAGTATTATACATTGGTCTTATATTATGAATATAATCACATTCTAATAATAAGGCATCCAGCTCTGTGTCTGTTGTTATATACTCTATATCATTGATAGATTTCACCATTCTTTCAATTTTACGAGAACGATTAATATGAGCTCTAAAATAGCTCTTAACACGATTTCTTAGATTTATTGATTTTCCCACATATATTATATTGTTATAAATGTCTTTCATTATATAAATACCGGCACATTGTGGTATTTTATCTATTTTGTCTTTTAAGTTCATATTATACCTTTCTACAATATATTTTGTCTTTGCCTTATTATATCAATATTAATAAGCATATTACTATCATAAAACCATTTAAACAGTACTTTATTCTTTTTGCAGATTATATTGTTAGTCAATTATACACTCTAATAAATCATCTTTAGTTATTTTATAAAAATAATTTTCTATATCTAATGTATCAAGTAATTTACTTATATCTTCTCTTACATATTTACAATCAATAAATGATTCTTCCAATATGGATATCTCTCCACTTAAAAAGAAATCTCCTTCTATTGTACAGTTTTTAATTATTCCTTTTTTTACATTAAGCTTAAAATCTACACGACCACCATTAAATCTTTTATATCTACTAATATTAAATATTGGATTTTTCCCATAATTCCAATCCCAAGATTCAAATTTTTCTTTTTGTATTTTATTTATAGATTTTATATCCTCTTTAGTTAGCGTATATGTAGTACTATTTTTCAATAAGCTATCTAACATTATATCTCTAAAATTTTCACTAGTAATATTATCTTTCATCACTTCACTAATATTTATTACTCTTTCTCTTACTGATTTTATACCCTTTGCAATAATCTTATCTTCTGCTACAGTTATACTTTCTACCATAGCCTGTATATCTGTATTAAATAATATGGATCCATGATGTAGGATGGCATTATCTTTTCTATATTGTGCATTCCCTGAAAACTTTCTATTTCCTATTAAAAGGTCATTTCTACTATTAAAATGAGCATCCACATCTTGTTTTTGAAGCGCTTCAACAATAGGACCAGTAAATTTATCAAATGAAATTCCTTCTTCTTTGTAGTTTTTTTCTATAAATGTAAATTGCCAAGCGCCCATATCTGTGTATATGGTTCCTCCTCCAGAATTACGTCTAACTACATTTACATTATTTTCTCTCACATATTTTTCGTTAATTTCAGAAAAAGTATTTTGATATCTTCCTACCATTATTGTAGGATTTGTTCTCCAGAATAAAAATATTTCATCATCATCCAAATCCTTTTGTGTAAGTAAATACTCTTCAAGAGCAAAGTTGAAATATGGGCTAGTTGAATTACTATTTATATAAATCATTACTTATCCCCTCTCATTAGCCTTAGTCTGCAATGCGTCTGCCGCTTTATATGAGCTTCTAACAAGCGGACTACTTGCTATAAATCTAAATCCTTTTTCCACTCCAACTTTTCTATATTCTTCAAATTTTGCCAAAGAAACATATTCTTCCACATCCACATGTTTTCTGCTTGGTTGTAAATACTGTCCTATAGTAAAAATATCACATCCAACTGCTAATACATCATCCATTAGCTTATATATTTCTTCATCTTCTTCCCCTAATCCAACCATAATACCTGTTTTAGTTAGTATCTCTGATGATTTTTCTTTTACATATCTTAAAACATATAATGATCTATCATAAATAGCTTCTGGTCTTACTTTTTCATATAGTCTTTCAATAGTTTCCATGTTATGATTTATAACATCTGGTTTAGCTTCTATTATTATATCTAAGTTTTTATCTTCACCTTTTAAATCAGGAATTAATACTTCTACAGTAACTCCTGGATTTAATTTTTTTACTTCTTCAATAGTTTTAGCAAAATGCTTTGCTCCACCATCTTCTAAATCATCTCTCGTAACACTAGTTATTACCACATGCTTTAAGTCTAGTTTTTTTGCTGATTGAGCCACATGTAGTGGTTCTAATGGATCTAAATGTGTAGGAGTTCCATTTGTAACATTACAAAACTTACAGTTTCTAGAACATTGATTACCCATTATCATAAACGTTACTGTTCTTTTTTTATAGCATTCACCCCTATTTGGACAGTTTGCTTCTTTACAAACTGTGTGTAAAGAATCATCCTCCATCATCTTGCCTATGCTACCTACTTCACTATCATAAGTTACTTTAAACCACTCAGGTTTTCTTACTCTTCTTTTTTTATCTCCCATGACTTTCCCCTTTTTTAAAATAATTTATGTAATTT
>NZ_JANKBY010000386.1:0-2927 GCF_024621905.1 Terrisporobacter muris | reverse complement strand
CTAAAAATACTCATTATACAAGTGATAACTATATTATATGTAGCCGAACCTATAGTATTTTTAATAATATCTTTAGATATTGTAATAATTAAGAATGCTAACCACAAAACCCATCTATATTCCTTAACTGTTTCTAAATTTTCAAATAAGTTATTTGATTTATCTGTCAAAACTATTTATCCTCCAGTAATAAAATTTTATTGTTAGTTGAATATCTATTAGTACATACTTTTTACTTATATCTAGTTGAGATAACTTCTAAATATGAATCGATTATATTTTCATTCTTATCAACTTCTTCTACTAAATTAATTTCAAAAGTATCCCCTGTATCTACAGACTCAAAAACTTGCTTATTATGTAATACATATAATTGTTCATTATAAGTAACCTCAACCCTATATAAAGCCTCAATCAACCAACGCCCAAAACTGTTTATTATATTATATACTATCTAAACAATGTTTTGAGCATCTTTATTAGTGCCAAAGAACATTTGCTCCCATAATACTTCTTCTTCCATTACCTCTTATCAGTTTAATAATAAAAGGCAGAGAATAAATCTCTGCCTAGAATAACATTATATTACTATTTTATTGTAGTTTCTAATCTTCTTATTCAGCATAGTCAATTACATGCTGAAAATCAACCCAATTATGAACAGCATTCAAATTCAGGCGATGGAACTTGAATATCAAAGCAAAGTAGTGCTCTTGAAGTAGTATTTGCAGTAGTAGTGTTTATTGTTACATGGTCTATATTAGCTGCTATAATTACACCCATTTCATTTGGAGCTACTATTATTTGTTTATCGCCTGCAGTGAAAGTAATATTTCTTCTTCCTAAATTTGTTAATATTATTGTTCCAGTTACGGCAAAATTATTAGAGTTTCTATAAACAACTGTTCCATCATCATCAGTAGCAGTTGCTGTTATGCTAAATTGTTGCTTAACAAATCCTTGGCAACATTCACTCTTTATATTACATTCTACTTTTTCATCACGATCTGGTCTTTCATACCATTCTCCACAACATTTATTATACATACTAAAACCATCTCCTTTTAATTGGACAACCTTGATTGATTGTCCTTATTTTATAATACTATTTATACGAAATTTTGTTACACATATTTCTACAAATTTCTACTTTTTTCGCAATATGTAGCTGTTACTCATCAAATTACTATTTATATCTATGATATTAAAAATGTGGTTACTTTCATTGCATTGAAATTGTGATGGAACTTTTAGCCAAATAGTTAATTGTATTTGTATTTTTAATATTTTATTGATACAATTTATACGAAAATATATAATAGTGAGGTTTCTAATGCATAAAAATAAAGACGAAATAAAAAAAGAATTTAATGATGCTAATATTCGGCTAAAAGAAGATATAAAAAAAATAAATGAAGATTACAAAATGAAGGCTCAAGAAAGAAAGAGAAAAATAGAAGAAAAGAGAAATAAGGAAAGAGAAGAATATGCAAAAACAAAGAAAGTAAATTATTGGAGTCCTACTTGTTGGGAGACAATGAGCGATAAAAAACTAAAGATAGTTAACACATTTTCAAAATCTCTTGGTATATTTTGTCTTGTTTTTGGTTTATTAATTTTCTTTGGAGCGGGAGATAAAGCAAGTATTTTTATCATAGTACTGAGTTTATATTTCTTGTATTTTGATCCTAGACGATTTGCTAATTCATCTAAAAATAATAAAAAACATTAATTAGAATATTCTTTATTAAGAGCATAAAATAAAATGGCTAGGTTTGATACACTAACATATATCATTCCTAGCCATGTTTTAATATCCACTAAAACAGATTTTTTCGTGAATGCTTTATTTTATAATACTTGTTTCACAATATATTAATATTGTTCATCAAGCATACTTATAAAAAATTATAATAGTTAAAAACTACTCTGCATTATTTTTACAGGTATACTTTAAGTCACCATCACTTACAAATAATATCTCATATTCATTACTGTATGGATCTTTTACTGGAATTATCTCACTATAATATATAGGAATCTCTTCCCAATACCACCTTAATGTATCATAAGGTATTTGACCATACCCCTTTACTAATATACTGTTTACATATTTTCTTAATATAAGTTTATCAGCTATCAAAACTTCTTTTATATCTTTATCAAATTTTATAAACGCTCCTTTATCTTCATTCATTCTAACTGAAAGTAAATTATCATTCATTAAATTTTCATCTACTTTTGTTAATACCTCAATTGGCAAATAACTTAACCACTCTATAGACTTTAAAAATTCTATTTTTTCATATTTAAAGTGTGACTTGCAGTATAACTTGTCGATATCATCATATTTATCTAATCCTTTCAATTTATTGTCGATGAATTCATTATCTTCAAAATATGAATGAAAAGGTAAGCAAAAAGGAGATAAATCTTCTGGAACAAAACATATATTTCCTATTACAAAATCAATTAAGTTAGTAACTTTATTAAAGAATTCTTCCAGGTAATTTACTACCTTATTATAGTTTTCTCCACAAGTATATCCACCAATATTCCACTGAATACCACCAAAATATCCAGATTCTTTATTTAAATTATATTCTTCCTCCATATAAAGTACCTGATAAACAAAACCTATATCAGCTCCACCACCATTTTGAATATATTTTTTATGCTCAATATTTAAAATTTCAAAAGTACTATCTTTTACACTTTTTTCACTGGTAAAATCATATTTTTCTACAAATGCTCTTTGTTCTTCTCTATCATCATCAAAATCATAATAAATAGAATCTCTTGATTTTCTATTTATATCTCTATATGTTCTACAATCATCAGTTTTTAAAAATCCATCATATAAACAATTGACTTCAAATGATTTTTTATCTCTATATTTAATTTTATCAAAACATTTTTTTATCTTT
>NZ_JANKBY010000385.1:0-2932 GCF_024621905.1 Terrisporobacter muris | reverse complement strand
AGTTTGTATGATGGAGGAATTATTTTGGCCAATAATTATTATTTTAATAATACTATATTTATTATTTACAGAAGTGAAAAGCTATAAATATAAAAGAAGTTTAAAGCTGAAGATAAAATATATTGAAGAAGATATTGTTGAGATGAAAATAGTAAACAAGCTATTTTTTAAGGGATATGCTTTCAAAGGCTATAGATTACCAGATACATGTATTATTGAATTAGAATATGAAGATAATAAGTATGAGATAAATGATGAAGAAATATTTAATTCTTATGAGATTGGTCAGTTTATAAAGCTAAAGTTAGTCGAAAATTTAGATGAAAATAAAGAACTTATAAATTATGAACTATATAAATTAAAATGAAAAAGATTAGAAATTCAAAGGATTTTAAGGGTGTATCAAAAAAGGTACACCCTTATGTGCATGGATATTTTTTACGGGAGTTTGTTAAAAGGTATAGTATAATTTAGTTGTACAGTTGTTATGGAAATTATTATAATGGGGGAAATATTAATGAAGAAATCTATAAAAACACCTACGATAGTTATACTTGTGTTTATAGTTATACTAACATCTATTTTTTATAAAAGTATTGGAGTAAAAAAATATATAAAAGAAAACAACTCATTTGACTTAATAAATGTGAATAATTATGATGTATTTCTATCTGGAGAAAATCACACCTTTGCCAAGAGTGATAAATTCAAGCAAGAAATTTTCACGTATTTAAATAAGAAAGCAGGAGTTAAAAATATAATAGAAGAAGCTGGAGTTTGCAGTGTATATTTATTAAATGAATATATACAAAGTGGCAATGAAGAATACTTAAAATCTTACATGAGTAAATTAAAAGGAACCATGGCATATACTAGAGAAAAGTATGAATTTTATAAATGGTTATATAAATACAACTCAGAATTAGATGAAGATTTGAAAATAAATGTGTATGGAGTTGATGTGGAACATGATTCATTGGCTGCCATAAATGGTATAGAAGTTTTAATAGATAAAAATAAGCCTGTACCAAAATCTTTGGTAGAATCAATTACTCTTGTGAAAAATAAAGACATAAGAGCTATTAAAAGCTTAAAATTAGCTTACGAAGAAAACAAAAAAGACTGTGAAGAATACTTTGGTGATAAATTTATATACTTTGAAAATGGAATTGAAAATTTATACCCAAGTGGTGGTGGTCAGGATATGCGTGATAAAATAATGATGAGAAACTTTTCTGCTTTATATTCATTAAAAAAGGGTGAAAAGTTCTTTGGGCAATTTGGAAGTGAGCACATATATCAAGATTACATGAATACTGATTATGTAAGTGAGGATGAAGTGAGATTTGGTATATTACTTAATGGAAAGTCTTCTCCTGTAAAAAATAGAGTTTATTCTTTATTATGTGCTTATGAAAACAAGGAAGGTAACTATCCTGGTAATAATTTCTTTGATTATTCTTTATTTAAAAATATTAAAGAAGATACTTTTGTTGAACTATGTGGAAAAAATAGCCCTTTTTATAAAAAAGAATATTTATTCAAGGGGGCAAAGGAAGATAATGTAACTTGTGACTATATACAGGGGCTTTATATATTGAAGGATTCTACAAAAACACATACATATTATCCAGATAATTAAATATGATATAAAAAAGTTAATAGTAGATATTTATTACAAATACAGACAAAAAACATGTGATAAAAAAATAATTAACTAATTTAACTGGAGGTGATCCAGGTCTTGGAATTTTATCATGGGTTTTCTTAGAAAAGATAACCCTAACTTACATAGACCTTATAAAGTTCCTATGTATCCTTTTATACCTATTGTTGCAATGTGTGGTGGATTATTTGTAATTATAAACCAATTATTATTTGCAGGCTAATTTAATAGAGCAATGTCAATAGGTAGTGTTGTAATAACTTTACTAGGATTACCTGTATATAATTATTTTAATAAATTAAAAGACAATGATTTTGAATCTGAATAAATAGTATAAAGCTGTTATTTAGCTAATTAAAATTAAAAATAGCAACTATTTCTGTATATTAGAAAATAGTTGCTATTTTCATATGAAAAATAAGTTTTAATTGTAAAACTTATTTTGTTGTTAGGTTTTTAATATATCTTTTTATGTTTAATATGTAGATGTCTTATAAATATAGAACTTAAACGCATCTACTAATTTTTTATTTTTTTATTGGTTCTTCAAAAGATGGTGGAGTAATATTCATTTTGCTATCATGGTTAGGTCCTGGTGTAGATAAATCAAAGTATATTTTTGAATCTTCAGTTACACCAAAGCTTTTATTTGAACCTGTATCTTTAACTTTGTTAAGAGCATCTCTAAATAATGCATTGTGAGCTTCTTCTCTATTAAGCAAGAAATCTATTGTTTCTCTTACATGTTTATCTTCTATTTGTCTGTAAAGATATTCATAAACAACCTTAGCTCTTTGTTCTGATGCTATATTAGATAGTAAATCAGCAACTAAGTCACCAGTTACAGTTACGTAATCTGCTGTCCATGGTGCTCCTGATGAATTAATTAATACAGGAGATAATCCTGTTAATACATGGGTTTCTACTTCTCCAGAGTCAACTGCTTTATAGTCCACATCGTGACCGTTTAATAAATTTATTGTTTGCGCTACCATTTCCATATGACTAAGTTCTTCTGATGCAATGTCCAAAAATAAATCTTTAATTTCTGGATCTTTGATTCTAAAACTTTGAGCCATATACTGCATAGCAGCTTTTAATTCACCATTTCCTCCACCTAATTGTTCTTGCATTAGAACAGCATATTGAGGATTAGGTTTTTCTACTTTTACTTCATGTAATAGTGCTTTATCATGTTTAAACAAAGTAATTTACCTCCTTTTTTATATCTAATATTATATTTACCTGTACTTTATTTTGTATTCT
>NZ_JANKBY010000384.1:0-2942 GCF_024621905.1 Terrisporobacter muris | reverse complement strand
GATCTAAAGTTTACTATCACTTAAGTAGCATTATATTTTCAATAATTATGTTAATACTAACAATAAAGTATCTATGCTATTTTATTTTACATTTTATCTAGCTTATGTTATACTGTATAAGTTATTTTTTAGAAAGGAAGAATTAAATAAATGACAACAAAACATAAAATTATAAATATCGCTGTAATTGCCCATGTCGATGCTGGTAAGTCAACTCTAGTTGATGCTTTCCTATCTCAAAGTGGTGTATTTAGAGCAAACGAAGTAGTTAAAGACTGTGTAATGGATAGTAATGACCTTGAAGCAGAGAGAGGTATAACAATATATTCTAAAAACTGTTCTATAAACTATAAAGATTACAAAATAAACATAGTAGATACTCCAGGACATAGTGACTTCTCTTCTGAAGTTGAACGTGTTATCAAAACTGTTGATACTGTTGTATTACTAGTTGATGCATCTGAAGGACCAATGCCTCAAACAAGATTCGTTTTACAAAAATCTTTAGAGTTAGGTTTAAAGCCAATACTATTTATAAACAAAATAGACAAATCTGATCAAAGAGCTGAAGAAGTTGTTGATGAAGTATTCGATTTATTCGTAGACTTAAATGCAACTGATGAGCAATGTGAATTCCCTATAATATACGGTATAGCTAAGCAAGGTATAGCTAAGAGAGAAATGGATGATGATTCTACTGATTTATCTCCATTATTTGAAACTATAGTTGAGCATGCTTCTGCTTACCCTGATTATGATGATAAGCATCTTCAATTACAAATATCTGCACTTGCATATGATAACTTTGTAGGAAGACTTGGAATCGGTAGAGTTTACAAAGGTACTGTAAAAAGTGGAGAACAAGTTTCTGTTTGTAAAGCAGGAGAAGTTGTAACTAGAGGAAAAATATCTAAACTTTCAGTTTATGAAGGATTAAAACAAGTTGAAGTTGACGAAGCTCACTCAGGTGATATCGTAGTTATAGCAGGTATACCTGATATATCTATAGGTGAAACAATCTGTGAAGTTGGACATCACTTACCAATGGAAATGATACATATAGAAGAGCCTACTCTTTCTATGAACTTCTTAGTAAATGATTCTCCATTTGCTGGTAAGAGTGGTAAGTTCGTTACTACAAGACACTTAAAAGATAGATTAGATAAAGAATTAGAAGTTAACGTTGGTCTAAAAGTTGAGCCAATGGAAACTACTGACGGATATAGAGTATCTGGTAGAGGTGAACTTCACTTATCTATACTTCTTGAAAACATGAGACGTGAAGGTTATGAAATAGGTGTTTCTAAACCAGAAGTTTTAATGCACAGAGATGAAAATGGAAAATTACAAGAACCAATTGAAAAAGTTATAATAAACTGTCCTGAAATATATTCTGGAACAGTTATAAACAAAATGAACTTAAGAAAAGGTATGATGGAAGCTATGTCTATAGAAGGAGATTTCGTTAAAATAGAATTCTCTGCTCCAACTCGTGGACTTTTAGGATATAGATCTGAATTCATAAATGATACTCGTGGTGAAGGTAATATGGTTCGTTCATTTGCTAGATACGAAGATCATAAAGGTGAAATCCCATCAAGAGCAAATGGTGTTTTAATATCTCAATGTAATGGTACTACTATGGCTTACGGATTAAATGCTTTAAGTGAAAGAGCTACTATGTTCGTAGATCCAGGTGTAGAAGTATACGAAGGTATGATAATAGGTATGAACTCTAGAAAAGACGATATGATAGTTAACCCAACTAAGAATAAAAAATTAACTAACGTTCGTGCTTCTGGTTCTGATGATGCTATAAAATTAAACGCTGCTAGAACATTTACTCTAGAAGAAGCATTAGAGTTTATAGATGATGATGAGTTAGTTGAAATAACTCCAGATTCAATAAGACTTAGAAAGAAATATTTAAACGAGCACGAAAGATTACAATACAATAAGAGAAGAAAAGCTGCTCAACAATAATATATCAAATAAAAAAATCCAGAGATTAATTATTAATCTCTGGATTTTTTTATTATACCCTCTATTTTTATATCTATATACAGAAAATATTTTATTTCAATATCTTACTTACACTCATCAAAAAATTCTTCTTCTGTTTTTGTCATAACATAAGATCCATTTATCCTACCAAAAAATTGTGTTTTATCCTTTCTACAAGCACTTACACAACCTGTATTTACATTTTCTTCCCCTATTATTCTTTTTAATTTATCAATGTCTACATTTGAACAAAAAGGACATACTCTTATCGACTTACTCATTTTTATTCTCCTCATATTTTATATTTTTATATATTATTAATACCCGCCTTGGTTAAATTAAAAACTTGTAAATTTACTTTTACAGTTTTTAATTTACAAATTTCCATATATACACATCTTTCATTATATTTATTTGTTCTAATTCTTCAAATAATTCATGTAAACTTAAAAACTGGCTTATAATTCTATCTTTAGATTTATTATCTATTTTAAATTCATCTAACTGTTCTATCCCTAAAGCAAGCCTCCCCATAGATATCATAAATTCATTATAATTTTCATCATATAATTTATATTTACTACTTAAATCTTCCAATGTTTTAAATTTATTTTTTGCATCTTTTTCATAATTTATTATATCTTCATTTGAAATAATCTTCATCTTATCCATATAGCTATCTATTTTTTTCATTAAATAGTTTTTATAGTAAGAAATAATTTCTTTTATTGATTCTTCCATTTTATAATTTACTCCTATCTGTCATTATACTAAATACTTTATTATTTTTAATAATACCCAAAAAACATATGATTATCTAATAACTATCTATTTTAAAATTAAAATTTTAAACGATAGAAAATAGATTATAAATTCCCTAAAACTAAAAAAAGATTGATTATAAATCAATCTTTTTACATATATTTAAATAGATAAAA
>NZ_JANKBY010000383.1:0-2955 GCF_024621905.1 Terrisporobacter muris | reverse complement strand
ATAAACAGAATTTAAAGGGAGAAAATAAAATGAAAAATATAAAATCGATACTAACATTAACTCTTATAGGGGGATCAATAATTTTAACAGGGTGTTCAGGAAATACTGAAGCTAGTGAAGAAAAGGCTAATAATCAGCCAACTACACAAGCACAAACAACATCAAATAATAGTGCATCAAATTATAACGTGGATATGACTTCTTTAGAAAAAGATTTAAAAGCTTTAGAAGAAGGTAAGTATAATGGAAAATGGGAAGATGAATTAGAAGCTAAGTATGGTGATGACTGGGATGATGCCATGGAAGCAAAATATGGCGAAAACTGGGATGACGAATTTGAAGCAAAAATGAATGCAAAATTAAATGAGGGAACGACTAAAGAAGATTTAATAAAATCAATAGAAGGTGACTTAAGTGAAATGTTAAATAGAGTGGAAGCACCTGTTAATTGGGAAGATGAATTAGAAGCTAAGTATGGTGATGACTTTGATGATTTAATGGAACAAAAACATGGTGACAATTGGGATGATTTATTTGAATCTGAATTAATGAAATAACAATATTATATAATATGTAAAAAAGATAATAAAATAGTTTAATTAAAAAATAGCAACCCTATTAGATAAGTTATCTAATAGAGTTGCTATTTCTATTTTTAAATTATTAAACTGCTAATTTATCGTCTATATTACTTTCATTTAAATTATTTTTATTTGATTTAAATCTAACTTTAAATTCAAGAAGTGCAATTGTTAATAATATCATAACAATGGCTACAGCTATAAGAAAAGCTAAATTACCTTTAATATTAGGTCCACCAGATATTGTACTTCTAAATGCTGTAACTACATGAGTAAATGGAAGGTAATTAGTTATTTTGGCTACAAAATCACCAGATAATTCTAAAGGATAAGTACCTGTAGAACCAGCCAATTGTAAGACCATAAATATTAGAACTAAGAATTTACCAACTACTCCAAAGGCAACATTTAGGAAGTAGATTATACTCATAAATGTTATTGCAGCAACAACTGCAACTAATATTGTTTGATTTAAATCAGCAGGGCTAAATCCGTTGAAATAACTTAGTGCTGTAATCATTGCTAGTGAAGCTAATATTATTGCTGGATACATTACACTTGCTTTACCAAGCCATAATCTAAAGCCTGATTTTATTTTTCCACTATTTTTAGTTAAAGGATAAACTGTGCAGAATCCCATACATCCAACCCAAAGACCAACAACCATCATATAAGCAGCCATTGCGTGACCGTTATCCGCAACTTCTGTTACTTGAGTTTTAGAAGATTCAACAGGTGATGCAAACATTTCTAAAGTATTATTATTTATTGTAGAAGTAGTATCTTTAACAGATTTGGCACCATCAGCTAAACTTGTTTGTAAAGTATTACTTCCATCATAAGCAGTTTGTAAACCTTTCTTTAAACTTACAGATCCATTCTTTAATTCATTAACTCCAGATGATATTTTATTAGTACCGTCAGAAAGTGATGACATACCAGACTGTAACTTAGAATTATTAGCTACAAGTTTGTCTGAACCAGTTTTTAATTCTTTGGCACCAGCACTTAATGTATTTAATCCATTTGAAAGAGTTTTAGTAGATGATTTTAAAGTAGTAAACATTTTTTCATAAGTTGAAAGATTTGAATTTACTTCTTTAACAACTGCATTAGCTCCGCTTTCTGCTGCTCCTGCTGCAATTTGACTCATAGTACTAGATACTGAAGGTGAAACTGCATTTGTTATAGAATCAGCAGTAATGTTAGAAGATACACCATTTAATGTATTTGATATTATGCCAATAACTAAACTTTGAGCTTGTTCATTTGTATATCCAACAGCTTGAAGAGCGCCCATCATTTGTTTGATGTTGTTATCACTAAGTATTGCTGTAGAAACTGCTTTAACTGTATTTTCAGAAGTTAAAGTGTTTTTTACCTTAGAGCTAACAGCACTACCTATACCAGATGATAATTGACTAGCATAACCACCTACACTTGAAGCTGCTGTTTCTTTTAAAGTGTTTTTTTGCTCATCACTTAAAGATATATTTGGGATAGATATTTTTTGAACAGCAGAGTTTAATTCACTAGCACCACCAGCCAATTGATTAGCACCATTTGAAAGTTCTTTTGCACCATCATTTAAAGATTTTACACCTGCTAAATAAGTATTTAAGCCTTGCGATAAAGTATTAGTACCATCAGTAAATGTTAGCATACTATTAGATAAAGTGTTTAAGCCATCATTTATTTTCACACCACCATCTTTTAAATCACCTAAACCGTCTTTTAGCTCTAATGAGCCATCAGCGGCATCGCTAAGTCCATCTCCCACAGTATCAAATTGTTCAAAGATAACATTAGCATAAGTTTCTGTTACTTCCTCAGAAATTGTATTTTGAATTTTAGATAAAGCAGTTTCACTCATTTTGCTGGCGATATAGTTTTTACCTGGATTTGTAGCATATTCTAATACCATTTTCTTAGGCTTTTTATCTAATAAAGTAGTAGCATCTTTTGAGAAATCTTTAGGAATAGTAATTACCATGTAATAAGTACCATTTTCTAAACCATCCATTGCTGCATTTTCATCAACAAAATTAAATGCTAAGGAGTCATTTTCCTTTAAACTGTCAATTAGTCTTTCTCCTACATTTACTTCAATATCTTCATAATTAACAGAAACGTCATTATTAACTACGGCAACGGGAAGATTGCTAATTTTTCCATAAGGATCCCACATAGAACTTAAGAATAAAGTTGAATAAATTGTTGGGATAGTTATGATGGCTATAAGAGCCACAATTAGAAATTTGTTTTTGAATAAATCTTTCCATTCATTTTTTAGCATATATGTATCACCTTTCTCCATATTAAGTTTTAATAAACAACACGATGTTGTTTTTGTGTTATAATAAAAATTATAATT
>NZ_JANKBY010000382.1:0-2982 GCF_024621905.1 Terrisporobacter muris | reverse complement strand
ACATCTTGTTAATGGGGAAATAGCTAATGATTTAGCAATATCAGATGAAGATAAATTATTTATAGAAAAGCAACAAAGAGTGGTACTTAGAAATTGTGGTTTAATAAATCCAGAAAAAATAGAAGAAGGAAATAGTGAACACGATATAATAATTAATGGTTATCAAATATGTCAACCAAATGTTATATCAAGAAGTAGAAAGACACCTAATCTTGAGGAATTAGACCAAAAAACATTTGTTGAAAATATAGAAAATAATTTAGTTATAAATTTAATATCAAAGGAAGTAGCAACAGGAACTTATTACATAGGTAATTATGCACTTAAAAGTGGACAAGCAGTTAAAAGTATAGAAGTTGGAGTTGATAATAATAAAGCAGAAAGTGATATTGTATTCATAAATACACTTGCTCAAATCGGAGGATATGCAGTAAAACAAGCATATAAAGAAAATAAATTAGAAGATAGCATAAAAGTTAAAGTTGATATGACAGGAGCATTGCCAATAAATCAATATACTTCAACTAGAGCAGAAAATTTTGCAAAGAAGTTTACAGATGAAATACATATACTAAATGTTGAAATACCAAGAAAAAGTGTAAAAGTAGAAATTGAATTTGAATTTGTAAAGATATTACAAGAGGGTATATCAACAACTTTTGCTTTAGAAACACTAGATGATAAAGTTTTTGATGAATATAACAGCAAATATGATGAAAAAGTAGAAGCATATAATATTAAATTAAATAAAGATTATTTTAAAGGTTCTGAAAGAAGAATTTTACATATAGCAATAGGAGAAGGTACAACAGAATATCCATTAACTACAGGAAAGAAATTTGATCCTAATTTCATACATGGCTCAAATAATGGTGTAGGTCATGGAATAGATGATTCATTAGATGAATTTAAAGAAGAAATAGGAGTATCTACATATTCAAGACAAAAATTTAGTGAAATAATAAGAGATACATCTCATAAGTATCATCTATCAGCAAAAGATATACTAGACTTCCATTTAGAAAAACAATCAGCAGAGATATTAAAAAATGCTAAAAGAGAGATAGAAAGGGCCAACAATGAAGTAGATATGATACTTGTGTATGGAGGGGGGTCAATCCTTATGAGAAATACACTTGAAGATAAATTAGAAAATATATGTAATAGGGCCAAGATGAATTTATTATATTTAGACGAAGCATATGCAGTTACTATTGAATGTGAAGGTTTATATGCCTTTACAAATTCTAAGATATTTGAAGTTCTTAAAAAGAAAAGCACAGTAAAAGCTTAAAATAGAATAGGTGAATAAGTAAGTCGATTTAGACCTATTTATTCACCTATTTAATAGAATTTGATTTGAAGGAGATTTTAGCATGGCTGATGATAAGGTTAAAAGGTTAATAGATTTTAGAAAACGTACATATGCTTTATTAAGTATGCAATCAAGTTTAGAAGGTTCAAGTATTGTTGATATTGTTGAAAAAGCAGTAGAATCATATGTAAATCCAACTATAAAAGAGATTGTAAATGCAGAATATGGAGAGTATGAGGAAAGAGCTAAAACTAAAAGAAGTGGTAGACCTAAAGTAAAAAAAGATAAAGTAGTTGAGGAAAAAAAAGAAAGTAAAGATACTACAAGTAACTTAAAAAAAGATGATGAAGTATCAGTTACTAGCATTGAAGATGATTTAACTGATGAAGAAAGAGATATATTAGGTTGTTATAGTTAAGTAGTATATTAATTTTGGAGGTATTTAGTATGAAAGTAGTTTATGAAGAAGATAAAGAAGAAATATTAATAAGTACTAATCAAGAAGATGAAGAAGAGTATAAAGTTAAAAATGATTAAATGATATAGCATATTATGAGAATATATACATGAGTTAGATATAGATTTAAAATATGACTTTCCAATAAATTAAATAAAAAATATAAAAGTCACTCTTATTTTAGGAGTGGCTTTTTATTTTAGAGTTTGGCTAAAGCCACCATGCTTTTCGCTTCAATAATAAGCATCTAAGCACTAATAAAATTAATTTATTTATTTGTTTTCATGCTTCAACCAACTAAATAAATATTTTATTGAACTTAGATGGTCATTATTTACTCTTCAATCATTAACTCAAGGGATAGATCCCTCACTTCGTTTCACCCATAAAAGGAAGAAAATAAAAGCTATAGGTCTACTGATCCAAAACAAGTTTGGAACATTGGACCTATAGCTTTTATTTTTTTTTATTTAAAATCGTTTCTTGCCCCAATAGCATATCACCTATTCGCTTACTTCATCAATGCCACTCCATAAAATTTTTTACTGCTGCAAAGCAAGTTTTCTGCAATAAAAATTTTTACTTCGTTTTATTGACGAAGCACTCATAGTTGAATGCTTTATGGCAACAAGAAACATTCGACTTGGGGGGGCAATGAGTACCCTACAAGTTATTAAAAATTTAAAAGATAAAAGGAGAGTTAAAAAATGAAAAGTATAGAAATTGTAAAAATAAAAATGGTAAAAGATAAAGAAACAGAGAAAAGGTACAAAGTTAAAATAACTAATCCTTGGGATTGTTACAAAGTTTTAAGGGACTTATTGGAATATGAAGATAGAGAGCATTTTTTGGTAATAACACTTAATACTAAAAATGAAATAAATAACATAACAACAGTTTCAACAGGAACATTAAATAGTTCTTTAGTACACCCAAGAGAAGTTTTTAAAACTTCAATTTTGAGTAATGCTAATAAAATAATAATTGCACATAACCACCCTTCTGGAAATATTGAACCTTCAAATGAAGATAAAAATATAACTAATAGACTTATAAAGTGTGGAGAAATTTTAGGAATTGAAATTTTAGACCATATAATAATAGGTGATGATTTGTATTTTAGCTTTAAAGAGAACTTACTTATTTAACTAAAACAAGACTACTTCTTATTAAAAATCTTAACAAGAAGTAGTCTTGTTTTAGTTTATAA
>NZ_JANKBY010000381.1:0-2996 GCF_024621905.1 Terrisporobacter muris | reverse complement strand
TTCCATTTTATTTCTGGTGAGTAGTGTACTCTTGTACTCATAATAAAATAACCTCCTTTAAAATCATACATATAGTATGTTTCAAAAGAGGTTGTTTTATTTATTCCCGTGTAAAGGGTTCACTTCACTTACGATCTACAGTTTCTTTTTGTATAATATTTTAATTAGTAATGATATACTCTTTCTACTCTACTACCTATACAGCTCAATGTCTCATTTGTTATCGTTCCACTTAGTCTGCTTAATTGATTAACTGGTAAATAATACTCTCCATCTTCTCCAAATAATGTTACTATATCTCCTTCTTTAACATCTTCTATATCAGTCACATCTACCATTGTTTGATCCATACAAACATTACCTATTATTCTTCCGAATTGACCATTTATTAAAACCTTAAAATCTTTTTTAGATACTGCTCTAGAAAACCCATCTGCATATCCAATTGTAATCGTAGCTATTTTCATTGGTCTTGGAGTAATAAAGTTATTTCCATAACCTATATTTTCACCTACGCCTACTTCTTTTACCATAGCTACCCTACATCTTAAAGACATTGTTGGTTTAAATTGCTCATTTTCAGGTAATTTACTTAATATATCATCACATGGGTCACAAGGTACACCATATAATATAATGCCTGGTCTCGCTAAATCTCTATGTATTTCTCTATAAGATGTTATTCCATAAGAGTTTTGTAAATGAACTTCTCCTAGGTTAATTTTTTCCTTTTCTAGGTTATCAATTATATAATCAAAATTTTCAATTTGTTTTCTAGTAAATAATATATCTTCTTCTACTTTGCTATCAGCTCTGCATAAATGCGAGAATATACCTGTAACATGAATATCTTTTAAATTATATATCGATTTAATATCCTCTATGTGTTCTCTATTTTCACCTATTCTATTCATTCCCGTATTAAGAGCCACATGACATTTAACTGTTCCTGGTAATTCACTTAATTCTTTAGCATATTTACTATTTACTAAAGTCTGTGTTAAATCATATTTTATTAGTTCATCCTTTTGGCAAACAGGTGTATATCCTAGAACTATTATTTCGCCTTTAATATTTCCTTCTCTTAATTCTATAGCTTCACTAATACATGCTACTGCAAAATGTTTTATTCCAATACTTTCAAAATAAGTAGCCACTTCTACAGCTCCATGACCATAGGCATTAGCTTTTACTACTCCTACAATTTCACAATTTTCATCTAACATATTTGAAATAACCTCTATATTATGCTTAAAATTACTTAAATTGATTTCTGCAAAAGCTCTTAATTTAGAAGTATCAATTTCTTTTTTACTATTATAAATTTTTGCTACCATTACAATATCCCCCTAATATATTTTAATAGTCTACATTTTAGTTTAAATAATATTATGTCATATATAAATGCTATCTTAATTATAGCATATTTTTTGAATATTAATAATATTCCATTAAATTAACATAAAAATAAGCCATTAAAAATGGCTTATTTTTCTCTTATTATCCATAATACTCATTATTAGGTTTATATGATTGATTTTTTTCTCTTCGTTTATTTTTAATACTTTGTTTATTTTCTGAGCAATGAGGACATTCATCTCTTCTCAATCTTCTAGAATTAAATTCATTCACTGCCTTTTCTAAATTTTCTTGTTCTTCCTCTTCTTGTCTTATAAATTCATCTTCATAAAACTGCATTCTTTCTTTATCTCTAAAAATTTCTTCTATTCCATCCTCATAGTATCTTGCCAATTTCTTATCTTCAATTAACCCTATTATTTTTCTTGCACCTATATATGCACCTGCTGCTACTCCGGCAGTTGCTGCACCAAATATTATAGCTTTTCTAAGTTTTTTATTTAGATCCATATAGTGTTCAATACATTCAATACTTTTCATATTAAAATCTCCTTCCTTAAAAGGTTATTATATATAAATAGTATTTGTATTTATCTTATAAAAAATTATAAATTTCGATATTAATATTTGTAATTACTATGTAAACTTCAATAATTTAGCATTATATATCAGACAATTCCAATGCTACTCTTCTTGACATCCCATCATAAGTATCAGTTATTTGATCTTCTTTTTTACTTTGTTTATCAAATATAATCCTTATTGTAGTTCCTTCTCCTTCTTTACTAACTACTTTTATATCTCCTTTTAAAGCATCAACCATTTGTTTTACTATATTTAGTCCTAGTCCTGTTCCTTCTTCATGGGATAAATTATTGTTATCAAATCTTTCAAAGCGATTAAATAGCTTGTTTAATTTGTTTCCTGGTATTCCAAATCCTGTATCAATTATTTCAATAATTACTTTATTTTCTTCATCTATGATATTTACAAATATGCTCCCATTTTCGCTATTATACTTTATAGCATTTGATAAAACATTAAGTATAATTCTTTCAATAAAATCTATATCTGCTAAAATATATATTTCTTCTTCTTCAGTATCAAATATAACTTCAATATTTTTATTTTGAGCAAAATTTATAATAGACATAGTTAAATCTTCTACTAAAGATACTATATTTATTATTTTTAAATCCATATTTATTATATTTGCTTCAAATTTAGTTGAGTCAATAAAATTATTAATCATTCTAATTAATCTATCACAATTTCTTTTTATTAAAATATTGTATTCATGTAACTTTTTATAATCATTTTGTGTTTTCTCTAAATCAAGTAACTGTGCTGTCGAATATATTACATTAACAGGTGTTTTAAATTCATGAGATATATTTGATAACATCTCATTTCGTCCTAACTCTATTATTTTGTTTTGTTCTAATGTATTTTTTAACTTTTCTATTTGAATTTTTGCATTCAAGTCTTGTATTATTATCATATTTAATATGGAGTCTTTTTCATTATCTTTAATATTAATTTCTTCACCTAAAAATTCATTATCTTTAAATTTTAATCTAACATTATTAGTTAAAAGTTTATTTCCACATATTTTATTACTTCTACTCATAATCAAT
>NZ_JANKBY010000380.1:0-3013 GCF_024621905.1 Terrisporobacter muris | reverse complement strand
TCTTCTTGAGAAATAGTTGTAGTAATACTTTCTTCCCATTGGTATAACAATTGAAACACTTCATCTTTTATTTCTTTTGATTTATCTGTTAAATATAATTTATAAGCTCTTTTATCATGTTCGTCTCATTATAACTAAAATAGTAGAAACCGAGGCATATATGGGAGCAAAAGATAAGGCTGCTCATGCATATAAGAATAAAAAAAGCACTAGAACTGCTCCTCTGTATTTATCTGGAGGTCATATTTATGTTTATTTAATTTATGGGATATACAACTGTTTAAATTTATCAGCCAATAAAGAAAATATACCAGAGTGTGTTTTAATTAGAGCAGTAGAGCCTATAAATAGTTGGGATGAAATATCTTACAATAGATTTTCTAAGCCTTATAATGAACTGAATAATTATCAAAAAAAGAATTTGACAAATGGTCCAGGTAAACTATGTAAAGGATTAAATATAGATAGAGGATTAAGTGGCAAAAGTATATTTAGATCAGAACTTTATATTGAAGATAATCCAGATAATGATTTTGAGATTGCTGTAGATAAAAGAATTAATATAGATTATGCGCAAGAAGATAAAGATAAATTATGGAGATTTTATATTAAAAATAATAAATATGTTTCTGTTATAAAAAGGTAATGATATAATTTATTTGTAATAATAAAAAGGAGGAGACATATGAAAAAAATAGGTTTTATAGGTGCAGGAAATATGGGTGGGGCAATTTTAGGTGGCATTTTGAAATCTAAAATGATGGACAATGAACATATAATGGCTTCTGCTAAAAGTGAAAGAACTATGGAAAGATTAAAAAAAGAGTACAATGTTCATGTAACAAAAGACTCTAAAGAAGTGGCTGAATTTTCAGACCTTATAGTAATAGGTGTAAAACCAAATATATATGATGAAGTTCTAGAAGAAATTAAAGATGTGATAGATGATAAAAAAATAATAATAACAATTGCAGCAGGAAAGACTATTGAATCAGTGGAAAACATTATTGGTAATGATAAAAAAATTGTAAGAACAATGCCAAACACACCTTCATTAGTTGGAGAAGGAATGACTTCTTTATCGCCAAATAAAAACATAAGTAAAGAAGAATTAGATTTTGTTAAATCTTTGTTTGATTCTCTAGGAAAAAGTGAAGTAGTAAATGAAGACTTAATTCATGCAGTGATAGGAGCTAGTGGTTCATCAACTGCTTATGCATTTATGTTTATAGAAGCAATAGCTGATGGTGCGGTAAGAGCTGGTATGCCAAGAGACAAGGCTTATAAGTTTGCAGCACAAGGAGTTTTGGGAGCTGCTAAAATGGTTCTAGAAGAAGATAAGCATCCTGGTGAATTAAAAGATATGGTATGTTCACCTGGAGGAACAACTATAGAGGCTGTAAAAGTATTAGAAGAAGAAAAATTTAGAGGTGCAGTAATAAAAGCTGTAGAAGCTTGTGTTAACAAAAGTATAGAAATGAGTAAATAATATAAAAAGCTCCCATTTGAAAAATGGGAGCTTTGTTATGAAAACTTATTGATTTGAATCTTGTGAGTCAAAATGTTGTTCAGTTTCAGTTTGAACATTTAAAGAATTATCGTTAGTATTATTTTCACTATTTTGGCTATCCTGAGCATTATCAGTGTTTTCTGTATTTTCAGTATTGTTAGTGTCCTTGTTATTAGTATTATTTTCTACATTATTATCATTTGATTCTTCTTGTGATGGTGTTTGAGTATTATTTTCTTGGTTAGATTCTCCACTGTTTACATCATTATTGTTGCTGTCATTATTATCAGAATCGTTGTTGAATAAGTTTGTAAACCAGTTAATTATTTTTTGGAAGAATCCTTCCACTTCTTCGCTAGAAGGTAAGTTCTCAGCTGCTTTGTCTGTAGCATTTATAACTGCATTACTTCCCAGCATCTCGTCTTTAGTTTCACCAAGTATACCTAAATCTTTGTTTCCACTAAATAAATTAGAGAACCAATCTCCAATTGAAGAGAAGAAGTTTCCTATAGAATCCATTATTCCAGAACTTCCTACACTTTCACCAGCTTCTTGTAAATTATCTTTAACTACATCAGAAACATTATTTAAAGTTTCTTTCATAGAATTATAATCATAATTTTGAGCAGCTATTTTTTCCATTAAGTCAGTTATTTGTTTAACTTGAGCATCTGTTAATGTAATATTGTAATTATTAGTTACATTATTAATAATATCTGCTATTTGTGTAACATCACTTGTACCGTTTTTTATAACTTCTGTTTTAATATCATTAACAACACCAGTTGCTTTATCCTGACCTATTTCATCACCAAGATCTCCTGTAGTTATTAATTCTTCAGAAGCTAATTCTTTTTTGTCTTCATCTAACTTTTCACCAGAAGCATCTTCAAAAGCCTTCATAACACCTGTTAAAGCACCAGTTCCACTTACAGGAAATACGGCAGCTATTACAGCATTGGCATTAGTCATACCAGCAGTTGATAGTGTTGATGCTACCATTGAAGAAGTTACCCAAGTTATATTTGCAGTTTTTACATTTATTCCACCATTATTAGTTGGTTCAACATAAGCACAAGAGTAAGTCTTAGTTCCAAGTTGTGCCTCTGTAGCTACCTTACCTAAGTATTCTCTTTCTTCTTGATTATTTACTTCTAAAACCTGAACTTCATTTTCCTTTACACCGAAATAATTAAATATTTTTTGTCTTTGCTCAGCTGTATTGTTAACACCTATAGTCACTACTCTAGTACCATCAGCAAAAGACGGAACAATGCTACTTGCTACTATTGTCATCGCTACTAACAGAGAGCTAACTTTCTTTTTAAATTTCATAATATTTCCTCCTAAAATTCCTACTTAAAATAATTATATTAATTCTTTAAGTAGATTTATGTAAAGATTTAATATAAAGTAAAAATACTCTGTGAATATAGTATAATATTTATTCGCATAATGCGATTACAACATTGTAACTGTAATTACAATTTATAAATAAATCTT
>NZ_JANKBY010000037.1:0-19413 GCF_024621905.1 Terrisporobacter muris | reverse complement strand
GCAGATTCCTTTTATATAATACAAAGATATAATAGATTTCGTATTATTAAATTAAGAAAAAAATTAGAACTTCGTATAAAGTAAAATTTAATATACATTAAGAACACTTAATAAAATTTATATTTAAAAATAAAAGAAAAAGTAGAGCTAAAAGCTCTACTTTATTTTCTTTTTTCTACCTCTTGTTTCAACTTTTTTTTCTACTTTTCTTTTTTTACTATTAACTTCGTATTCCTTTGCTTTTTCGTTTATATTAAAACTAGCTGGTAAATTTTCCTTTGTAGTTTTTAGAGGATCTTTTATGATACTCATAAGAACTTTGTTCACAGTTGTATTTTTTTCAAAAGCAATAGCCTTTAGTAAGTCTAAATCTTCTTTTTCAAAATAAACACTCATAGGAACTTTCTTACTAGTTGTAGTTTCATTTTCTATTTGTAATAAATTTAAGTTTTCTTTTTCAAAAGTATTTTTTACTATGTTATTTACCTTAGATTTATAGTCTTTTTTTATTAAAACTAATTCTTCTTTTTTATCATCTTTTAAAAATTTATCTAGTCCCACTATAACACATCCCTTTCTTTTAATTCACTTATAACTTCTTTAAATTCCTCTCTAACTTTATGAGATTTTTTTATTTTTCTGCAATAATCATCGATGTCTAATTTAGAAAGAATTGCATTCTTTATTACTGTTGTATCAGATATTTTTGCATTAATTAAATCTTTTTTTATGTGTTCAAATTCATTTAATTTTTCCCAGAATATATCGCCGGTAGATAGTTTCCTAGAAGTGTAAGAGTTTATAACCACGGCTCTTTTTGCCATGTTTTCCATCTCCATATCTTCTAAATCTTGGTTGTATTTTAAGTAAAATAACTCGCAACCTCTAATGCTTGCTATATCTTGATAAGCAATAGGAGTTATTATGGAATCAGAACAAAGCATGAAGTTTCTGGCAATTAAATCGTAAGATGGTGATAAATCCACGAATATGTAGTCATAGTTACTTAGAGAGTCCACATTGTATTTGAACCATCTCCACACAGACTTTTCACGATTAGTTTTTGTAGTTAAATATTCACTAAGTACAGATAAAGATAAATCTGAAGGGATTATATCTATGTTTTTATATCTTTCGCAAGGTGATTTTATTATTAATTCTTCGGCACTTAAATTATCAGCTAAGCCGTCAAACATAGTTTTGTCACTATGTGAAACTTTGTATAAAAACTGAGTTAAGTTTGCCTGTGTATCTGCATCTATAATTAAAACGCTAGATCCTTCTTTGCTAAGAGCTATGGCACTTAGAATTGTTAGAGTAGTCTTTCCTACTCCACCTTTTACATTGAAAAAACTTACTATCTTCACTTTCCCATCTCCTTTTGTGAAAATAACCATTGGTACAACAATTTGTTTTTTAATTGGTATAACAATTGGTTAAGTTATATGATAAATAATTATTGTAGTTGTTTTTTATACTTTAACAAATGGTAAAACCATTGGTTTAACCATTTGCATAACCATTGGTTTAACAATTTGTATAACCATTGGTTAAAGTGACTTTTAAAATTATTAAAAAATACACGAGACTTATTCTTCATATAAAATTATATTATGTAACGAAAACTTTTTCAACAAAAAGCGAAGATAATCGGAATAAAGTTAAATACTAATGTGTATAAAAATATTTATATATTAAATAAATGCTGTAATTTTGAGGGAATTTGTGAAAAAATATATTATTTTGAAATGAAAATGATTTTTTTCTTGTATTATGAAAAAAAACGTAGTAGAATGAATTTAGAAAAATTAAATAAAAAAAGTCTTAAATCTACAGTATATATAAAACGTTGGTAGCATCTTATATATATTAAACCTTAAAACTGTTGGTAGCAGTGTTAAAGAGTTAGTAAATTTAAAACTTATTGTTTACAGATATATAATCTAATAAGATTATATAAAATTTTAATCAATCTGTAAAGATGAAAGTTTTAAAAAAGTGTACATAATATAAAAAATTTATATACATTTACAAATAACTAATGAACTTATAGCCTGTTTTTCAACAATTGAGAGACAGGCTTTTTTTAATGCTAAAAATAAATGTAAATAATGGAAAAGGAGGGAATGCCTGAAACCTCTCAAAAAAGTAGATAGGTTAGTTGAGCCGTTGCAAAAAATCAACAACTTAGAGGAGGCTGTTTCCCTTGTTGTGCCAAAGATCCTAAGTGATAGGAGTTGACATCCAATAAAAAGGTCAGGATTGGCAACCATATAATTTGCAGTGATGTGAATTAGGTCGTGTAATTACTGAGAGGTACAGTGCTTTCAGTTGTTGGGTATGGATACAATAATAATAAAATTACATCCGAAAGGTAGTCTAACAAGGGATATGCTGAGGGCTCTAGAACTGAAAAAGGGGCTAACATATGACTAGACCCTATAGTATGAAGTCAGAAACTCTGATTTTTTGCTATAGGGTCTATCTATGTCCTCGGGATAGACATCCCCTAAGGCTAATATTTGGTAATACAGTTATACAAGACTAATAAAGATATTATATATAATAAATAAGTATTACCTTTATAAGATTATGAAAACTATAAATAAGGTGTGCAAAGATTAAGTTTTGTTATAAAATATTTCTATAAGTAATTTAGTAGAAGTGATAAATTTATATATAAATTTAATAATTATAGAAAAGGGAAAAAATATGATGAATGAAGATATAAAATTAACACATATGACAAAAACTGCTGGCTGAGCGGCTAAAATAGGTCCTGGGACCCTTGCTCAAGTTTTGGGCAATTTACCAAAGTTTCATGATGAAAACTTATTAGTAGGTGTGGAAACTAGTGATGATGCAGCAATTTATAAAGTAAGTGATGATCTTGCATTAATTCAGACACTGGATTTTTTCACTCCAATTGTCGATGATCCATATTTATTTGGACAAATAGCAGCGGCGAACTCTTTAAGTGACGTTTACGCAATGGGAGGAGAACCAAAAACAGCTTTAAATATAGTTGGATTTCCAAATTGCTTAGATCCGAAAATATTAGGAAGAATTTTAGAAGGCGGAGCCTCTAAGGTTATGGAATCTGGTGCAATACTTGCTGGAGGACACTCTATTCAAGATGATGAACCTAAATATGGCCTTAGCGTAACTGGTTTTGTAAATCCAAATAAAATATTTAAAAATTATGGTTCAAATCCAGGAGATATAATAATCCTTACAAAACAAATAGGAAGTGGCCTTATAAATACAGCAATAAAGGCTGAAATGGCTGAACAGTCTCATATAGATGAGGTTGTAACAGTTATGACATCACTTAATAAGAAGGCTAAAGAAGTTATAGAAAATCACAATATAAGCGCATGTACAGATATAACAGGATTCGGTCTTGCTGGACATGCTATGGAAATGGCATCTAGTTCTAAAGTTACTTTTGAAATAGATGTACAAAAAGTACCATACATTGATGGAGCTCTAGATTTTGCTAAAATGGGTCTAGTACCTGCTGGAACTTATAACAACAAAGATTATATATCAAATGACGTAAATAGCGAAAATATAGAAGAATATTTCATAGATGTATTATACGATCCACAAACTTCTGGAGGTCTTTTAATTACATTACCAGAAAATGAAGTTGAAAATATTATGAAAGATTTTGAAGATAAAAATATGGATACGAAAGTTGCCATTATAGGAAGAGTAATAGAAAAACAAGAAAAGAGTATTAATTTAATCAAAGGTCTTTAAGTAGTTAAAATTTAAATTACTAAATAGGGTTTTGAGTAAAAGGGGAAAGGTCTTGAGTGAGATATGAATAAAAATATATTATTTAGAAATATACCTAAAGTTGATGTTTTATTAGAAAAACCTGAAATTATAAATTTAATAAATAATCATCACAGGGATGTGGTTGTAGATGCAATTAGGGAAGAAATAGATAAGCTTAGAAATTTTATAAAAGAAAATGATGATATATCTTTGATCGAGGAAAAAATAAATAATCTGGTAGAAAATATAGGAATAAACGTTGAAAAAGTTTACTCATATAATTTGAGAAAGGTTATAAATGGAACAGGAACAATACTTCATACAAACTTAGGAAGAGCTATAATTTCTAAAAAACATGCTGATTATCTTAGTGAAGTTGTGACAAGTTACTCTAATTTGGAGTACAATTTGGAAGAAGGAAAAAGAGGAGAGCGTTACTCTCATTTTGAAAAGTTAATCTGCAAAATAACTGGTGCAGAGTGTGCCATGGCGGTAAATAATAATGCAGCGGCTGTAATGCTTGTTTTATCATCTATGGCAGAAAATAAGGAAGTTATAGTGTCTAGAGGTGAACTTGTTGAAGTTGGAGGGAAATTTAGAATTCCAGATGTAATGAAAAGTTCTAAGGCTCACTTAGTGGAAATAGGAACAACAAATAAAACACATTTAGAAGACTATGAAGATGCAATTTCTGAAAATACAGGAGCCTTCTTAAAAGTCCATACAAGCAACTTTAAAATATTAGGATTTACTGAAAGTGTATCAATTGATGAACTTTGTAAACTAGGAAAAGAAAAGGAGATTCCAGTCATAGAAGATATAGGTAGTGGAGTTTTAGTTGATCTTAGTAAGTACGGTTTAGAATATGAACCGACTGTGCAAGATTCAATAAAAGCCGGTGTAGACATAGTTTCTTTCTCAGGTGACAAGCTCCTAGGAGGCCCTCAGGCAGGAATTATTGTTGGAAAGAAGAAATACATCGACAAGATGAAGAAAAACCCTCTTACAAGGGCTTTTAGAATAGATAAGTTCACTGCAACAATACTTGAAATGATATTACATGAGTACTTAAGTGAAGAAGATGCCATAAAAAATATACCGGTGCTTTCACTTATAACTAAAGACATAAAGGAAATAGAAGAAAGTGCAAATAAATTATATGAAAAATTAAATGATTTAAAAGATGTGGCACAGGTAGAAATTGAAGATACCTTATCTCAAATTGGTGGAGGATCTTTACCAGCAGAAAGAATAAAAAGTAAATGCGTAACTATAATGCCTAAAAATATGTCAACTGCAGCCTTAGAAGAAAAACTAAGACTTGGAGAAAATCCAGTTGTAGGAAGAATAAGTGAAGATAAGTTGATATTAGACATGAGAACAGTTTTAGAAGATGAAATAGATGTATTAGTACAAAAAATTATTAATGTTTTAAAATAACCAATGGTAAAACAATTTGTTTAACAATTGGTTATAAAATCTAGTGAAATACAGTATTTTACAAAAAAATTTTAGAAGTGAAAAATGAATGAGTAAATGTTTTATAACTGTTTTTGAGTAAAAATAGCAAAAGGGGAGCAAAAATGAAGAATATTATAATCGGAACAGCAGGGCATATAGACCACGGAAAAACTGCTTTAATTAGAGCCTTGACAGGTAAAGAAACAGATAGATGGGAAGAAGAAAAAAGAAGAGGAATTACCATAGATCTTGGATTTACTTATTTTGATTTACCATCAGGAGACAGAGCTGGAATAATAGATGTTCCAGGTCATGAAAAGTTTGTAAATAACATGTTGGCAGGAGTTATAGGAATGGATCTTGTTATGCTTGTTGTTGCAGCAGATGAGGGCATGATGCCACAAACTCGTGAGCACGTAGATATTATGAGCCAACTAGGTGTAGATAAAAGTATAGTTGTTTTAAATAAATGTGACTTAGTAGACGATGAGTGGAAAGAGTTAGTAAAAGAAGAAATCAAAGAAGAATTAATCGGTTCAGTATTTGAAAAAGCAAATATAATAGAAGTATCAGCTATGACAGGGGAAGGCATAGCTGATTTAATAAAAGAAATAGTTCACATGACAAAAGATGAATTAAATGAAAAAGATATAAATACCATATCTCGTCTTCCAATAGACAGAAGTTTTAGTATATCAGGCTTTGGAACTATAGTAACTGGAACTTTAATCTCAGGAAGTATAAAAAAGGACGATGAGTTGGAAATTTATCCTACTGGAAAAAAAGTAAAAATAAGAAGCATTCAAGTTCATGGAAAAGATGTGAAGGAATGTTTTGCAGGCCAAAGAAGTGCCATAAATATTTCAAATCTTAAAAAAGACGAAATAAAAAGAGGATATGTGTTAGCACCACCAAATTCTTTGGAAGATACTATGATGCTAGATGTAAAATTAAATGTTCTAAATTCCAGTGAGAGAATTTTATCAAATAGATGTAGACTTCATTTATTTACAGGAACTTCAGAGGTTTTATGTAGAGCTGTACTTTTAGATACAGAAGAAGCAGCGCCAGGAGATTCTTGCTATGCCCAACTTAGATTAGAAGAAAAAATAGCCGTAAGAAGGGGAGATAAATTTATAGTTCGTTTCTATTCACCACTTGAAACTGTAGGAGGAGGAGTTATATTAGATGCCAATCCTACAAAGAAAACACCTTTTAATAAGGCACAACTGGAAGAAATAAAACGAAAAGAAGAAGGATCCCACAGTGATATAGTTGAGTTATTAGTTAAAAAACATCCAGAAATGATAACTATAAAAGAAATAGGAAAGCTAACAGGATTTTCTATAGAAGAACTAAATGAATGTATAAGTGAATTAAAAGAAGAAAATTTAGTTTTAACTTATGAAATGAAAAAAGATGTTTATGTGTATCATAGCAGCGAAGAAATGAGATTAAAAAGAGAAACTATAGAGTTTATAAAGAATTTCCATAATGAAAATCCATATAAATTTGGTGTTGGAAAATCTCTTATTAAAACAAAGCTGTATTCTAAGATAAAACAAAATGTTTTTGATCAAATTATCTATAAATTTATCTTAGAAAATGAAATAAAAAAATACAAAGAATACTTAAGTTTAAATGACTTTGAAATAAATAAAGATAAAACGTTCCAAAATGTTGAGAAAACTTTAGTAAATACTTATAAAAAAGCAGAATTTGATTTTGTAAGACTTAGTGAAATAAACTTTAATATAGATGAAAATATAGTAAGAGATGTGTTAAATGTTTTAATAGATGAGGAAAAAATAGTGAAAATAAATGATGAAATGTTTACACTAAAATCTCTTATGGATAAAGCAGAAATAGTAGTTCGTGAAAAATTAGAAAAAAATAATCTAATTACGATTTCTGAACTTAGAGATGCTCTAAACACATCAAGAAAAAGTGCCAAACCAATGCTTGAATACTTTGACAACATGAAGATAACAAGAAAAAACGGTGCAGAAAGTGAAAGGGTGGCATATTAATATGAATTTAAAACAATTAGAATCATTTGCGTTAATTATAGAGAGTAGAAGTTTTTCTCAGGCTGCAAAAAAATTATTTTTAACACAGCCTACAATATCTTCTCATATTTCTTTACTAGAAAAAGAGTTAAATACTCAACTTCTTGTAAGAACAACAAAGGATGTACATCCAACAGAAGATGGAAAAAGGCTATATACTTATGCAAAACAAATATTAAACTTACAAAATACAATATTACAAGAATTTAATGTGAAAAGCGAAGATAGTAATTTATTAACTTTGGGAGCATCAACTATTCCAGAACAGTATATACTTCCAGAAGTTTTACCAAGATATATAAGAAAAAATAAAACTGAGCTAAAAATACTTCAAGGGGATTCTAGCGAAGTTATAAATCAAATAATAAACAAAGAAGTGGAAGTAGGTCTTGTTGGAACAGAAATAGAAAACTCATCTTTAATATTTGAACCGTTTTATAAAGATAAGTTAGTTATTATAACACCTGTAAATGACAAATATATAAAAATGAAAAAAGATGGATTCCATGTAAAAGATTTATTAAAAGAGCCAATAATAATGAGAGAAGAGGGCTCAGGAACGAGAAAAGAAATAAGAGAATTTTTAAAAGCTCATAATTTTGATATAAATAACTTAAATGTAATAGCAACACTAAACTCCATAGAAGCCATAAAAAAATCAGTACAAAATAATATGGGCATTTCCATAGTATCAAACTTGGCTGTAGAGGATTTCGCAAAAGACAACAAAGTATTGCTATTTGAATTCGAAGAAATGGACATGTACAGAAACTTATATATAGTTAGAAATAAAGAAATGTATATGTCAAAATGCGCACTTAAATTTATTAAATTTATAAGAGAATTTTTTAACTAGAAAAAGGTGATAAAATGATATATTTAGATAATGCAGCTACAACTATGAAAAAACCACAGTGTGTTATAGATGCAGTAGTTAATGCCATGACACATATGGGAAATGCAGGACGTGGAGCAAATGAAGCAGCTTTAGATGCATCTAGAGTAATTTACGATACAAGAGAAAAAATTTCAGATTTATTTAATTTGCAAAATCCATCAAGAGTTGCTTTTACATGTAACTCAACTGAAAGTTTAAACACTGCTATAAAAGGAGTATTAACTAGATCTGACCATGCAATAACTACGTCTCTAGAGCATAACTCAGTACTTCGTCCTTTATATGAATTAGAGTCAAAAGGAATGGAACTTTCTGTTGTAGAATGCGACGAAAATGGAAATATAAATTATGATGATTTTGAAAGTTTAATAAAAGATAATACGAAAGCTATAGTTTGCACTCATGCGTCTAATTTGGTAGGAAACCTATTGGACGTGAAAAAAATAGGAGAAATAGCTAAAAAGTATAACCTAGTATTTATAGTAGATGCATCACAAAGTGCAGGTGTTTTTCCTATAGATATGCAAGATATGAACATAGATATTCTTTGTTTTACAGGTCATAAAGGGTTGCTTGGACCTCAAGGAACTGGAGGACTTTGTGTGAGAGAAAATGTAAATATTAGGCCTTTAAAGGTTGGAGGAAGTGGAGTTAATACTTTTTCAAAAACTCACCCAGATGTCATGCCAACCATGTTGGAAGCAGGAACATTAAATGGACATGCCATAGCAGGATTAAATGCTGCACTGGATTACTTAAAAGAAGAAGGAATAGAAAATATCAGGAATCGTGAAGAAGAGTTAATGTTTAGATTTTATAATGGAATAAAAGATATTAAAGATATTAAAATCTATGGAAACTTTGAAAATAAAAGAGCGGCTATTGTGACTTTTAACATTGGAGACATTGATTCTGCAGCATTTTCTGATGAACTAAGTTTATACTATAACATCTCCACAAGACCGGGAGCTCACTGCGCCCCACTTATGCATAAAGCCATGAACACAGTAGATCAAGGTGCCGTAAGATTTTCTTTTTCCCACTACAATACAGAAGAAGAAATAGACACTGCTATAAATGCAGTTAAAGAAATAGCAGCAACTTATAATGAATAAAAGGTGATAAAATGAGAGAAAAACAATTAAGACTAATAGTAACTTTTAACACAACAACAGGAGCAATGGCGATGGAAAAAGCCTGCAAAAGTGAAAACGTACCAGGAAGATTAATACCAGTACCAAGACAAATATCAGCTGGATGCGGTCTTTCATGGCTTTGTAATAAAGATGACAAAGAGAAAATAGAAGACCTTATAAATGATAAAAATTTAGATATAAATAATATACATGAGATAATGATGTAAAGTACGAGGGTATAACAAAAATGAGGGTATTATAACATACCCTCATTTTTTGGTTCTTTATAAATATGTAGTGTGCCGGGCACTCCTCTTATGAATAATAAACCAGTTGAAATGTATTTACCTCTAATTCTTTCTTTTTTAGTTTTAAGAAAAAAAGAAGAATCTTATAGTAGGAGTTTGTTTTTTCTATTTTCCGTATTTTCTCATTTTCAATTTCAAAAATGCAAGAGCCTTTCTAGCCTCTAACTCAGTTACTTCATTTTCACCAACAATTTCACTTTCAATTCCTTCAGGATTTTTATTCATATCAACTATAGTATCCATATATTCATTTACAACAACAAACTGAGCCACAGTTCCAACAAAAGTAAGCCCGACAACAGGGATTCCTCTAGTTGCAACTTGTTCCACAGTGTTTGCAAAGTCAACGTGAGAGTTTCCCCAACCGTCACATGAAAGTATTGCTCCATCTGCTCTCATGGCCTCAGCCCAAGAAGCAGCCTTTGTTCCAACAAATAATTTATCTTCGTTATCTTGTGGAGTTCCCACAACTATAATTCCTAGTAAATCTATATCTTCATCGTTACTTACTACATCAAGTAGAGGATCTCTAAAGTGATGCAAAGTAGTTTCTTTAGTAGATGGTCCTATTCCCATAATATTACCTCCTTAGCACATACAGCGAAGAGCGCCGTCTCTATATTCATTTGGTGTTACAATCATAGGTACATTACCCATATCTATAATACTTCTTCCACCTTCCATAGCACTTGGCTCATGAGAGAATAGCTGAGTATCATACATAGCACCTTGGCCTGCCACTTGTTTTATAATAACTACTTTTTTCTTACCAGGCCTTACTTTGTCATAAAATTCATGACGTTCAGTAAATTTGTGACCGTTTAATTTTTTTAATTTTGTTCTAAATTCGCTGCAGAACTTATCACAAGCTCTATGTGCAGCAGTAGGTCCTGGTCTAACTTGTCCTTGACCTTCTGCAAGAGTTACATCAAATGAAATTATGTAGTCATTGTCTCCAGGAGTACCTGGTCTATTTAAGAAAAGTTGTTCCTTTAAATTACCCTCAGAAGAACCAAACTCAGCAGTTTGTATTCCTTTTTCATCAACACCTGTAAGCATAACATACACACCTGTTAAAGTATGAGTTATTCCTTCTCCAATTTTACCAAGAACCTTTGTAGAAATTGGAATAATATCCATCATAGTGTTTGTAAATCTATCATGATCTCCTGGTTTTATTATTTGAATGTCTATATCTTTTATTAAAGGCTCTGATTCTATTAGATCTTTTAATAAATCCTTGCAGACAGTAAGTTTTCCATCTAGAAAAACGTTATTTTCTGTTCCAAATTCTACTTCCTTTACATGGTATGACTTAATCACAAGGCGACGTAAGTTGATTTCTTCACTCATGATTTCTCCTCCTTTTTATATTGAAAAATTCTATTAATAAAGCACATTTATAAATTTGTTAATTTCAATATAATTATAGTTGCTAAAGTTTGAGGGTATCAACTATTTTATTTATCATATTTCGTCATATTATTTATTTATATATAAAAAATATGATAAAACTGACAAAATAATAACAAACAAAATTTTCCAATTGTATCCAATTGCTAGATTTTTCAATGCAAAAAAAAATTTATATTATAAAAACAGACTTTAGTCTAGTATTGAGTTATTGAATTTGTGAATTTTTATTGTTATAATATTTATAGATTCAATAAATCTTATAAATTTTGTCTATATTTGAAAAATTTTTATAAAAATTATCAATAAATGATGTTATAATGATTTTGGAAGTAAAAATGGGAGTAGATAGGTAACTGGTGTGCCTCCTGGTCTTCAAAACCAGTGTGGGGTGTTAGTAGCATCCTAGGTGGGTTCGATTCCCACATTCTCCCGCCAGTAAACTATTATGGAATATTTTTTTGAAAAATATGAAAAGGTTTTCCGTGTGAATTTTTTAACATATATAATCTTAATTATACGGTTAAAAAAAATAAATAAAGAAATTTTGTTAATTTATTTATTTATTAAGATAAAAGCAATTTATTTTAACATATATGCTTTATATTTTTAGGGGGTGAACTTAATGGGATTACAAAAAATATTACTTAGACAACATGTTGGAGCTCCTTGTGAGGCAATAGTTAAAGTTGGAGATAGGGTAAAAAAGGGTTCTCTAATAGCTAAGCCTACAGGACTTGGTGCTAACATATTCTCTAGTGTATATGGAGAAGTTAAAGAAATAACTGAAGATGCCATAATAATAGAAAAAGATGAAGATCAACCAGAAGAGTTCGTTGAGTTAGAAGGAGAAGATAAACTTCAACTTATAAAAGATGCTGGTGTAGTAGGTATGGGTGGTGCAGGATTCCCAACAGCTATAAAACTTGGAACAAAGGTAAAATACATACTTGTTAATGCTGCTGAATGTGAACCATTACTTCATCATAATGTAGACCAAATGGTAGATAACACAGAGTTAACTATAAGAGGTCTTAAATATGTTATGGAAATTTGTCAAGCAGAAAAAGGAATATTCGCAATTAAGGCTAAAAACCAAAAGGCAGTTGATGCTTTAGTTGAAGGTACTAAGGGTGATAATTCTTTAGATATACATTTACTTCCAGATATTTACCCAATGGGTGAGGAAAGAGCAGTTGTAAGAGAAGTCTTAGGAATATTACTTCAACCAACTGATTTACCATCAGTAGCAGATGCTGTAGTTATAAACGTGGAAACTCTTCAAAGAGTTGCTGAAGCAATAGAGCTTAAAAAACCATGTTTTTCTAAAAACGTTACAGTTGTTGGAAAGCTAAACGGTGGTACTGATCCTCATGTATTTATGGATGTTCCAGTTGGTACTTCTGTTAAAGAATTAATAGAAAGAGCTGGTGGAATAGATGGAGAGTATGGAGAAGTAATCATGGGTGGACCATTTACTGGTAAAGCTTGTGAGTTAGATGCTCCAATAACTAAAACTACAGGTGGAATAATAGTAACTCAGCCTTTTGAAGATTTAAAAGGTGAAAAAATGGGACTTTTAGTATGTGCTTGTGGTGGTAATGAAGAAAGAATGCAAGACTTAGCTAAAAAAATGAATGCTGAAGTAGTTTGTGTTCAAAAATGTAAGCAAGCAGCAGATGTTAAAGGAAACTTAAAATGTGAAAATCCAGGAAACTGTCCAGGTCAAGCACTTAAAGTTATGAACATTAAAAAAGCTGGTGCTAAACATATACTTATAGGAAACTGTACAGACTGTTCAAATACAGTTATGGGATCTGCTCCAAAGATGAATGTAGAAGTTCATCACCAAACAGACCATGTATTACAAACAGTAGGCAAAGATGTAATAAGATATATGACTGCATCTAAAACAGTTCCACAACTTGGAGAAGAAGTTGAAGAAGTATTAGTTAGAGCTCAATCAGTAGAAGAACCTAAGGTAGAAACAGTAGAAACTAGTTTTACATCATTTACTGATGAAGGTGGACTTGTTATAAACCTTAAAGAAGGAAAAGACATCTACGTAGAATTTGTTATAGATTAATTTACTTAAATTAGGAAGTAGAACTTAAGTAATGAATATCTAAATAATTAAATGTTAACAAAGAAAGAAATTTCTTTGATATAAATTAGTATTTCATGTTCAAATTATAAAATTATAAAAAGATTTATTATATAAGGGGGAAAACTTATGTCAATAACTGCTGAAACTGCTAGAGAGCATGCAAATGACCCTGCGGTACTTTGCTGTAGAGCAGAAGAAGGATTAGTTATAGGACCTGCTAACTTAGAAGATCCTGCTATATTCGATGAATTAGTAGATTCTGGTCTTTTAAAATTAGATGGTTGCTTAACTATAGGCCAAATATTAGGTGCAAAATTAACTAAAACTTGTGATTCTTTAACTCCAATAACTGCTGATGTTATAGATGCTATAGTTGAAACAAAAGAAGAAGCTGTAGAAGAAGAAGCTATAGTAGAAGAAGTAAAACCAGCACCAGTTGCTACTCAAGTACAAGGTGGAAGATTAAAAATCCACATAGGTGAAGGAAAAGACATTAATATAGAAATACCAGTTGGTGGGTTCGCTTCTCAAGGTGGAGCTCAAGTAGTTCCAGTTGGCGAAAATGCTTCTGTTGCACCTGCAGTTAAAGAAGTAGAAAAAGAAGCTAAAGTAGTTAGAAGCTTAACTAGAAACCACTACAAAATAACTGAAGTTAAAAGAGGACCTGAAACTAAAATAGAAGGTACTGTTTTATACATTAGAGAAGGTATAGAAGAAGAAGCTGTAGCTAGCCAAAAATTAGTAAATAGCTTAAAAATAGATATAATAACTCCAGATAGATATAACACTTACTCTGAGACTATAATGGACGTTCAACCAATAGCTACTAAAGATGGTGAAGATGAATTAGGTCTTGGAACTACTAGAGTAATAGATGGTGTTGTAATGATGGTAACTGGTACTGATGCAAATGGTGTTCAAATAGGAGAGTTCGGTTCATCTGAAGGTATCTTAGAAGAAAATATCATGTGGGGAAGACCAGGTTGTCCTGAAAAAGGTGAAATATTCATCAAAACAGAAGTTATAATCAAAGAAGGAACTAACATGGAAAGACCAGGACCTCTTGCTGCTCATGCTGCTACTGACTTCATAACTCAAGAAATAAGAGAAGCTCTTAAGAAACTTGATGATGAATTAATAGTAGATAGTGAAACTTTTGAGCAAGTAAGAAGACCAGGTAAGAAAAAAGTTGTTATAGTAAAAGAAATAATGGGTCAAGGTGCAATGCACGATAACTTAATATTACCAATGGAACCAGTTGGAGTATTAGGTGCTAAGCCAAACGTTGACTTAGGAAACGTACCAGTTATGGTATCTCCACTTGAAGTATTGGATGGTTGTATACATGCATTAACTTGTATAGGACCTGCTTCAAAAGAAATGTCTAGACATTACTGGAGAGAGCCACTAGTACTTGAAGCTTTACATGATGAAGAAGTAGATTTATGTGGTGTTATATTTGTTGGGTCTCCTCAAATAAATGCTGAGAAATTCTACGTATCAAGAAGAGTTGGTATGATGGTTGAAGCTTTAGACGTTGATGGTGCTTTTGTTACTACTGAAGGTTTCGGAAACAATCATATAGACTTCGCTTCTCATATAGAGCAAATAGGTATGAGAGGAATACCAGTAGTTGGTATGTCATTCTGTGCTGTTCAAGGTGCTCTAGTTGTTGGTAACAAGTACATGACTAACATGGTAGACAACAATAAATCAGAAGCTGGTATAGAAAACGAAATATTAGGATGTAACACTTTATGCCATGAAGATGCTATAAGAGCTCTTTATTCATTAAAGGCTGAAATGGGTGGAGAAAAAATAGCTAAACCAGAAAAGAAATGGAATCCAAATGTAAAAGACACTAACTTAGAATTAATATCTAATGTTACTGGAAAACCAGTTGAGTTAGTTGAAAATGAAACATCTCTTCCAATGAGTCAAAAGCGTAAGGAAAAATATAGCTAGAAAGAACTGACACATAATGAAAAATGATAAATTAAAATACGGCGATAAAATTCTTTATATGGAAGGTGTTATTGTAGAAGTTCACGATGGATGCGTAAGTATTGATCTAAAGGGACGTCTAGGATACTTAAGAGTTCCAATGAGAATGTTTATTTCCGATTATGAGATAAAAGTTGGTCAAGAAGTAGGCTTTAATATGAGCTTTGTTGAGCAACTAGGTGATGAGATTAATGAAAAATATATTTCAAATCTTATGACTAGAAATAAAAAAATCGACGAAATGTCTAAAAAATAGATTTTTACTAAAAACCTTAAGATTTATCTACTCATAAGAGATTTAGATTAAATTTAGGTTCAAGTAGTAAATTAACTTAAATTCATTTGCATAATCATTTGTAAATGGAGTAATTAAAAGGGGGAAAAAAGATGAGTTTAACAGTAGTTAAAGGAATGCAATCAGAAATATTCGTTCCAATAACACCACCATCAGTATGGGCTCCTGTAACTAAGCCTTTAAGCGAGATGAAAATAGCTCTTGCTACTGCTGCTGGTGTTCATCATAAAGATGACAAGCGTTTCAATTTAGCTGGTGATTTCTCTTTCAGAGAAGTTAGAGATAATATGTTATCAAGCGATCTTATGGTATCTCACGGAGGATACGATAATGGAGACGTTAATAAAGATATAAACTGTATGTTCCCAATAGATAGATTACATGAACTTGCAGCTGAAGGATTTATAGGTGGAGTTGCACCAGTACACATAGGATTCATGGGTGGTGGTGGAAACCAACAAAAATTCAAAGAAGAAACAGGTCCAGAAATAGCTAGAATATTAAAAGAAGAAGGCGTAGACGGCGTTCTTCTAACAGCTGGCTGAGGAACTTGCCACCGCTCTGCAGTTTTAGTGCAGAGAGCGATTGAAGAAGCTGGTATACCAACAATTATAATAGCAGCTCTTCCACCAGTAGTTAGACAAACAGGAACTCCAAGAGCAGTTGCTCCACTTGTTCCAATGGGTGCTAATGCTGGAGAACCAAATAACAGAGAAATGCAATACAACATAGTTAAAGATACTTTAGTTCAATTACACGAAATACAAACTCCTGGTAAGATAGTTTCATTACCTTACGAGTATGTAGCTAAAGTTTAATATTTGCATATATGTTAAAAGGCTGATAGGATTTATTCCTATCAGTTTTTTTATGGAAAAATATAATGTAGCATCGTAATTATAATGTTTTATTTTGAATAATTTATATTAGTACTTAAAAGTTTTTACTTAATATACAAACTAAATATTGCGAATTGATTCGGAAATGTTTATGTTATAATATTTTACACTATAAAATATTATAACATAAACATTTGGGCATAAAAGTTTTGACAGCAAGAGATTGTAAGCCCTCTTAAAAAGGAGGTTGTTTAATTGCAATATACGAATACGATACAACAAATTCCTCAAAAAATGCAAAGTAATACACAGTTAGGTGGTGGTCTTAATGGAAAACAAAGATACTTTTAAAAATGCAGTAGATGAAATAAGATCATTAAATTGCTTAATATCAATTATGCAAAACTACAACATGAATTTAAAAAAAGATAATAGTGGATATTATACAAACTGTGTATTTCACAACGATAAAACGCCAAGTTTAAGACTCAGCGACAAAGGAAATCGAGCCATTTATCATTGTTTTGGATGTGGAGAACAAGGAGATATTATAAACTTTATTTGTAAGATGGAGAACATAGATAATATAACAGCCTTAAGAAAAGCTTATGACATCTTAGGTAGGGAATTGAAATACAGTACTATCAACGACAATAAAGTTGAAAACTTTAAAAATTTTATAAAAACAAATCAGTCAACAATAATAAAAAACAAAGAAACTTATAATTTAGAAGAAATTTATATTTACTTTGATGAAGATAAAAAGCCATTATATTGTAAAATAAAATATAAAAATTTATTTGGTAAAAAGCATTTTATAACAAAGTCTTTGATAGAAATGGATATAGGTTATAAATATGGAGACCATAAGTATTTCGAACAATGTAAAAAGGTTCTTTATAATTTACTAGAAATAAAAAAAGCCATATCAAAAGATGATTGGATATTTTTTGTTGAAGGTGAAAAAGATGTGGAAACTTTAAGCAAAATAAATCTTCCTGCTACAACCATTTGCACAAAAAAATGGAAAAGTTCTTATGATGAAGATTTAAAAAATGCCAAAGTAATATTCATAGGAGACAGCGGAAGATCAGGGCAAGAGTTTAAAAACTTTATAGTAGAAAAATTAAAAAAATGTTGTAAAGGACTAAAAATAATTGATTTGCCAGGGCTTGAAAATATAGGTGATGGTAAAAATAAAGACGTTACAGATTGGTTAGAATCTGGTAAAACATCCAAGGAACTTTTACAAATAGTAAAAAAATCTTTAAATATATTAGATAAAAATACTCTACAACAAGATGAAGATGGAATATATGAAGTTATAGATAAAATAGAAAATGAAGAAGTGAAAGAAAGTAGACGTTATTTAACAAACTTTCAAATAATAGATGTTACATTATATAGAAATGAAGATAATAAAGATCAAATTATAAAGCTTAACATTAAATCAAATCATAGACAGTCAATTATTGAAGCAGATGCTAGATTGTGTTTTTCTGATTTGAAAATTTTTAGAAGATACTTAGGAATTGACTATATTTTTTATGGAGAAATACAAGACTTAACAAAACTTCATCAATGGATTATAAATTACTTCATTAAAGAAGATATATCGATATTTACAAGATCAGGAATAAGAAAAATAAATGATGAGTATGTTCTTGTTACAAATAAAGGTACATTAAAATCCAATGGAGAATTTGATATTACAAGAAAATCAATAAATACAATTCATAATATTGACTTTACCAATCTTGATATTTTAAATAAAGATGAAGCAGAAATATTAAGTAAATACTTGTTTAATTTTAATTCAAAGGAAAATATATATAATACCCTGGGACTTGGTGCTGCAAATATATTAAATACTTTTGCTAGAGAGTCTTCTATGAACAATTTGCCAATACTTCAAGATTTGGGGGAAAGTAAAAGTGGTAAAAGTAAAGTCCTTAAAATTTTAAGGCTATTATTTAATGACACAAACCCAGGAATAAGTTTATCGGTATTAACAGATTTTGAACTGCTTAAATACTTTGATGAAACTTATTTACCTGTATTTTTAGATGAAGTTAATATTTCAAAAGTAGACAATTGTAAAATAAATTTCCTATCTAATCATATCCGTGCTATTGTAGAAGGATATGAAAATACTAAAGTTACTGAAAATTCAACATTGCAGAAATTTACTTATAATGCATCTCTAATAATATCAGGAGACGAAGAAATTCAAGAAACAGCTATAAAAAGTAGATCCAATATAGTATGGTATACCAGAAGTGATTTTACTAGAGAAGGTAAAGAATCTGTAGAGTTTTTATGTAATAGTGAAGATGGCTCAAATTTGTTAAGAAGATTTTCAAAAAGTTTATACTTGAGAGTTCTGAATTATTATATTGATGGAGCATTTGATAATGAGTATTTAGTAACAAGATTTAAATATGATTTTGATGAAAAGCTATATTTAAGTAATTCAACTGAAATAAATACAGCTATATATACAATGATGGGTCTAGAACTTATATATAATACCTTTGAATCTTTAGGTGTTAATATGAATAATATAATTAACTTGGAAGAAGCATCTAACATAATCATTAATAATTTGAAATGCAATGTATTGGAAGAAAGCCAAAATGAATTTAAGAGTGACTACGAAAAATTACTTGAAGATATTAATAATTTAATTTACATACCAGATAGAAAAATAAGGTTAGAAGAAAATGTTCATTATAGGATTTTACCTGATAATATTCATATAGCTTTTGATTTTAAGTCTATTTATGATAAACTAAATAACTACTATAAACAATATAAAAATGATAGTGAAAAACTTTTAAATTACAATACTTTTATTAAAATGATAAGCAAATCAGAATATATTGCAGACTTAGATCCTAAAAAACATTATAGGGCAGTAAAAATAAAAGCTTTAGTAGAAGATAAAAATGGATTTCCAGATTATATTATAAAACATAAAATGATGTTTATCTTAAAAATAGATAAGGTTAAAAAACTTGAAATGGATAATATATTGCCAATAGATTACAATGAAGGTTAATTGTAAGAAATATTAAATAAAATCAAAAAAGTTATA
>NZ_JANKBY010000379.1:0-3019 GCF_024621905.1 Terrisporobacter muris | reverse complement strand
GTTAAATAGAGATTAAATTCATGGAACTAAAAAAGATATAGGTTATAAGGTAATAACTTATATCTTTTTTATAATTATATTAACTTTGTACCACAGTTTGGGCAAAAGTTTGCACCTTCATTTTTTGTACCACAGTTTGGGCAAAAATTAGGTTTTTTCCCACTAGATGTACCTTCTTGAGTCTCATTATTTTGTGGCTTATTATTCATATTATTAATCATTTCCTGTCCCATCATCATCCCAACTTGTATTCCTGCCATGTCAGAAGCCATAGATCCACCTGAACCACCCTTTGATAAAGAGTCTGCCATAGAAACTTGAGTATATTTATTCATATCACCAATCATACTATGAGACGCTGCTTTTGTTGCCATCTCTTGAACTTCCTTTGGATAAGATACGCTTGATATAGCAAAGTTAGTAATAGCTATACCTATCTTCTCCATTTCCATATCTAAGTCTTCTTGTATACCATTAGATATTTCAAATGCATTTGCTTGAAGATTAAAAATATCTTTACCTTCTTTTACTATCCATTTCATAATAACTTGATCTAACATAGACATAATACGTGATTTTACATCTTCTATAGTGAATTGCTTTTTAACTCCTGCTATTTTATCAATTAATACTTCATAATCAGATATTTTACAACAGAATGTACCAAAAGATTTTATTGGCATTCCCCCTGGAAGGCCTGGTGCAGGTATATTAATAGCATTTTTTGTACCCCACTTCACTGTTAGCTCCTTTGTATTAACAAATAAAACTTCAGCCCTAATTCCACTATTAAAACCAAATCTAAATCCTTTTAATGTTGATAAAAAAGGAATTATTTCTGACTCCATATCAAAACTTCCTTCGTCTTTGAAAATTCCTTCGATTTTACCATTATACATAAATATAGCATCTTGACCCATTCTTACAACCAATTTACTACCTTTTTTTATTTCTTTATTGTCCCATTTCCAAAATAGCATATCATCTCTAAACTCTTCCCATTCAACTACATTAGAAAATTGATTACTAAATAGTCCCATAATACTAACCTCCTAAAACATTATTTCTTCAAAAGAAGAAATAGTTTCATCTTTAATTAAATCACTATACTGTATTTTTTTATAATCATCATTATAACTTATACCTTTATCTGAAGATGCCAGATAAATTCCAAATAATATACCTAATATTACTATAATTATAGCTGCAATTTTAACAGGACTCTTTGGATATTCACCTTTAATTTTCCCAGTTTCTCCATTTATTAAAACATTATAGTGTTTATCTTTATATGTATAAGCTGTCGAATATACAGGTATAAAAATATGTTTATATGTTTCATCTGAGTAATAAGTACGAAGGCTTATTGAGCGAACCCTATCATATCGTCTTAATACATCTCTTTCAGCCATAAAATAAATATCATTTTTCATTTTATTCATAGCATCATTATGAGCGTCCTTCAAATCTATCGTATATATTTCTGAACAATAACCCGACATATAGTCTGGTGAGTATGATGCCACATCTTTTGTATTATATGGCTCAATCCATCCGAGAAGATGTTCACTTAATTTATTAGATGCCCTAACTAAAACATCATCAAAAAAATGATTTATATGACCACTAGTTGGATACCAATTAGTTTCTATCCTTGTACGTTTTTCACCTTTACTGTCCTCATATTCCACTTGATAGTCGATTCCACCCATTGCAGTATAGCTAGTACTCGTGTCTGCGTCAAAAGTCCAATAAGGCATATAAATACCTTGAACCTTATCCTTTTGATATAGTGTCTTTAAAACATTTGGCGCAAGCCATCTTTTTTTAATCCATTGCCTAAATATAGATTCTACATCATACTTATCTATTTTAAAAGGTATTACACCATCAGGAATTATTGACTCTATTTGTTTTTTTGATAGAACATAATGTGATCCACAGTAGGGACAAGTAGTTGCTGTGCTAGTTGCATCAACTTCTACCATAGCCCCACATCCTTCACATTCCATACTTGTAGAAGTTTTTTCTTCTACTTTTATTTTTTTCATTGCATGAATATCAAGATTATGTTCTATAACATCTTCTGGATTATTTTCTATTTCAACTTCAATGCCACAGTTTGGACATTTTAAGGCTTGAGCTGTTGCATTAAATTCCATTACTCCTCCGCAGCCCTCACAATAATAAGATTTACTTATAAGATCACCCCCATAAAACATAATCTTTTAAAATTTTATAATCCTAATTTATTTTTTAAAGCTTGTAATTCATCATCAACCCCAGAGTTAGCTTCTTTATTATCATCATATTTGCTCATTAGATCTTCTATGCTATCTTCTTTATTTGAAGAATTTAATTCAGCCATTGCATTAGCTTCATCTAATTGTCTGTTTATTTTATCTTCCATTTTATCAAAAGCAGATAAACTACCTTTAGCACCATCTACGCTTGAACCAATTTTATTCAATCTCTCTTGTGTTTTAGCAACTGCTAGCTTAGCTTTTAATTGCTCTCTTCTTGCATTTAATTCACCTATATCTTTAACAAGTTTGTCATGCATACTTCTCATTTTTACTGCGTTGTCTGCTGCTATATCATAAGATTGTTGTAAACTTTGTTGATTTTTAGATAATTGAGTTTTCTTTTCTAAGAATGTTTTTGCATCAGATTCATTTCCTGCTATTAAAGCTTTTTCTGCATATCTTTGCATTTTATTTATTTGCTCATTACATTCATCTAACGCTCTTTTAGATCTTTTTTCTTCTGCCATAACAGATGCAGTTTCAGCTTTAACGTTTCCTAAATCACTTTCTAAATTTCTTAAATATTGATTAATTATTTTTGCTGGATCTTCTGCCTTATCTAATAATGCATTAATATTTGAAGACATTATATCTTTAAATCTCGCTATTATACCTGCCATTTTAAACCCTCCTGCTTACAAATCTTTAATACGTAATAATTATTAAAAAATTTAGTTTAATATACCTAATTTTTTAAATAATATTGATATAAA
>NZ_JANKBY010000378.1:0-3028 GCF_024621905.1 Terrisporobacter muris | reverse complement strand
TATTTTATTTATAAACTAGTAATTTGTCTACAATATAAAATTATAAAGCCAACAGTTATAAATAAATTTAACTGCTGGCTTAACTTCATTCCTGACATATAATCAAATCTTTTCAATAACTTTACTTACTAATAGTATCAAATGTCTAGATATTTTTGTATATCTCTTTAACTACAAAATGGTGTATCAGATTCGATACACCATTTTGTACAACTATTTTAAGAATGAGCATATTCTTTTTGTCTTTCATCTAGCCAAGAAATTATATCCGTCATGACATCTTCTTTATTTATCTCATTTAACATTTCATGCCTTCCTCCTTTGTATAACTTGCATGAAACATTCTTTACACCTAAATTTATGTATCTCTCTCTAAGCCTTAGGACTCCCTTTCCATTTTTACCAACAGGGTCTTTATCTCCAGACATAATATATATTGGTAAATTTAGAGGAACTTTTTTTAAATTATATGTATCTTCGATTTCTTGAAGACCTTTTATAAAATCATAGAAAAATCCACAAGTAAATAATACACCACAGAAAGGATCTTCTATATATTTTTGAACTTCTTTTTCATCTCTGGTTAACCAATCAAAATCAGTTTTCGCTGGCTTAAAGCCTTTATTATTTCCACCAAATATTAAATTGTCTAATATTTTACTTCTATATTTTCTTCCATGTTTTTTACATTCACTATTTGCTAAAAATGCTCCTACTTTTAAAACAATACCATGTTTTCCATTTGACCCAGATAATATTAGCCCAGCTAAATTACTGCCGTACTCCATTATATATCTTTGACTTGCAAAAGAGCCCATACTGTGTCCAAATAAATATATTGGTAAATCAGGATTTTCTTCTTTAATTATGTTTGTAAAAGTATTCATATCTTCCACTAAACATATGAATCCATCTTCCTCAGCTAAATAGCCTACATTATCTAGAGTTTTAGCTGTTAAACCATGACCTCTATGGTCATTTATATAAACTATATAACCATTTTCAGTTAGTTTTTCAGCAAAATTTTCATATCTAATCGCTGTTTCTGACATACCATGAGCTATTTGCACTACTGCTTTTGGATTTACATCTTCACTAGTCCATTTATAAAAATGTATATCTAAACCTTCTTTTCCTTTAAAATAAAATTCTTTACATTCCATAATTCTTGCCTCATAAATATATATTTTTTAAGTGTATTAAAATAAATTATTTAATATACTTTACTATTATACTACTTTATGGAATTAAATACTTCAGTAAATATTACACCTAGTCCATATGCTCCAGCATCTGGATGACCTAAACTTCTATCACCAACAGTTCCAGCACGCCCCATACGAGCAACTATTTCTTCTGTAGATTTTGCTCCATCTACTGCAGCCTTTGCTCCATATTCAAACGCTTTTTTGAAAGTATGATTTTCTTTTACACTTCTTGTCCAAGCATCTGCACAAGGTACTAAAGCATCTATTAAAGTCTTATCTCCAACAACTGCTCCACGTCCAAAAGACCTCTCACCAGTAGCTTGAATTCCTTTAACTGTTGCTTGCATCATATTTGCAAAGTCGTTCATGTTTAATTCTTTCTTGTCTCCTACTTCTTTAGATGCTGCTCTAAAAGCAGATCCCCAAATTGGACCAGATGCTCCTCCACAATGCTCCATTATTACCATAGAACAATCATCTAAAAACTTACTTATAGTCAAACTATCCTGTGACAATATTTCTTTCCACTCTCTTTTTAATTGCTTAAACCCTTTAGCTACACTCATTCCAAAGTCTCCGTCACCTGCAAAAGAATCTAATTCACAAAACTCTACTTCATTTTTTATTATTACTTCACTCATTTTATCTACTATATATATCATATTATCTAACGTAATTTTTTCATCTACTATACATGACATTTCTTCTTTTGACTCTAATTCAAAAGATGTAATTGAATCTTCATCGCATATTCCTAAAGAAGTATATTTTACTGAATTAACTGGTCCACTTACTTTAAATGCCGGTGTATCACTTTCTTCACATAGTAATTCTTTTAACTCATCATCTAATTTTAATATTGATACAGAAGCACCTGCCATATCTATACTTGTCATGTAATTTCCTACAAAAATTCTGTTTATTTTTATATTTTTATTTAATAATTCTCTTGTAACAGAATTATTAAATAAGTATAACTCTTGTAAAGGAGTGCTACCAAATCCATTTATCAATAAAGCTATCTCATCATTTTCATTAAGCTTCATATCACTTGAAATAGCATCTACTATTCTAGAAGCTATTTCATCAGCAGTTGTTATTTTTTCTCTTTTTATACCTGGCTCACCATGTATTCCCACACCAAATTCCATCTCATCTTCTGCAATTTCAAAAGTAGGATTTCCTTTAGCTGGTACTGTACAAGATGTTAGTCCAAATCCCAAACTTCTCACATTGTCAGCTGCCTTTTGTGCTACTGTTTTTACTTCTTCTAATGACATACCTTTTTCTGCTGCTGCACCTGCAATTTTATGAACAAACACAGTTCCTGCAACACCACGTCTTCCTACTGTATATAAGCTATCTTCTACTGCTATATCGTCATCTACTTTTACATAATCTACAGTTATTTTATCTTCACTTGCTAAATGAGCAGCATTTTTGAAATTCATCATGTCTCCACTGTAGTTTTTTATTATAAGTAAAGTACCTTTTTCACTGACAGTAGCTTTTATTCCTTGATAAACTTGAATTTGAGAAGGTGATGCAAATACGTCTCCGCATATGGCTGCATCTAACATTCCTTTTCCTATAAATCCTGCATGTGCTGGCTCGTGACCACTACCTCCACCACTTATTAAGCTTACTTTATTTTTATTTATTTCTTTTTTCTTTATTATTTTATACTTTTTAATGAACTCTAACTCAGGATGAGCTAGGGCTATTCCGTTACACATTTCCATAACAACATTTTCTGGTTTATTTATGATTTTTTTCATTTATTCCACCTCATAAGTCATATTTTAAATTTAAAATACTAT
>NZ_JANKBY010000377.1:0-3043 GCF_024621905.1 Terrisporobacter muris | reverse complement strand
AATAAAAATAAGCGCTCTATATAGAACACTTATTTTTATAATATTATTTATGCTTAGATAATAAATCTAATATATCCTCCAATTCATCGTAAGGCATTTTATTTAAAGACATATAGTTGTATAATAATGTTCCAATTCCCTGTACTTTTATCTTAGATGGATTTATTTGAACCATATCTAAAACTAATTTTCCACTTCCATTTAATATTGATTTTTGTATCATATCCAATGTATCCTGCAGTATTCCTAATAGCTTATAGTCTCCTATACCTATTTTTGTGTAATCTTCTCTTTGTAATATCGGAATTTGAATAGTTTGAGAAATTACATACATATTAATTAATTTAATCTGACAATAAGTTAATTGTCTAGATAATTTTATTAATCTATTGCATTCGTCTCTATCTAGATTATCTTTAAACATTATGTTTCCAAGTAAATATCCATAATATTTCAATTTACCTTCTTCATGTTCATTTCTAGAAGATATAACAATGCCATTTATTATTTCTTCAGCTAAACATTGACTATTTACGTTTCCCTCGAAAAAATCACCTTTTCTAAGCAAGTTATTTTTATCTAAATTCTCCTTTATCATCTCTAGCGAATAATACAAGGTAGTTAATATTTTTTTACTTTCTTTAAATGTATATGTATTTTCATATATGTCATTTATAAAACCTTCATATAGTTTTTCTATATAATTATTATAATCTTTATGCTGTAATGACTTTAATATACTCCTTATATTGCTGGCTAATTGATCCTGCGATTCAAATATATACTTAACTCCTAAATCTCCCATTTTTCTATCCCCTTTGAATATATTTTATCAACCTAAATTTAATTTAATTGTAGCAAAAACAAAGCAATATAAAAAGCCTTCTAAAAATTATATAATTCTCAGAAAGACTTTTATTATTAAGCACTTTTATTTAGTTCATTAATGGTAATATGTCTTTTAACTCTCTAGAGATTTTCTTATTCAACATATCACTTTGAAGCATATCTATAAATTTACATGTTAAATCTGCATCAAAATGAATTCCAGCACATTTTTTTAATTCAACAATTGCCTGATTATAATCTTTTCTTATATTATACGGCCTTTTTGATGTCATGGCATCAAAGCTATCTACTATAGTTAAAATCCTAGCTAAATATGGAATTTCGTCACCCTTTAAATTACATGGATACCCCGTTCCATCATATTTTTCATGATGGTATTTTATTATAGGTTCAACCGCATTAAAATCTTTTATATTACTTACCAAGTCAGCTCCAAGAGTTGGATGCTGTCTTAAAATATTAAACTCACTTTGAGATAATTTTTCTCTTTTGTTTAATAATTCTTTTGATATTTCTAACTTACCAATATCATGTAAATACGCTGCTAGAAGCAAATCTTTTTTAGCTTGCTCATCTAAATTCAAATATGTCGCAAACTTTTTAGCATAAATAACTACCCTTTCAGAGTGACCATAAGTATATTTATCTTTTTTATTTATTTTATTTAACATACTGGCAATTGATTCTAATGCCTTTTTATCAATACTCTTATCTATTTCATCTAGTATATTATAATATCTTTCAACTCTGTTTTTATCAAAAGACTTTGCTCTGTATAGAGCATTATCTGCAAGTTCAATTAATTGTTTTTTATTTTTAGCAACTTTAGGATAGGTTGCTACACCAATAGAAACTGTTATGTGATTGTTGGGCTGATAATCTTGACCTGTAAAATATGTTTGCTGTATATTTTGACGAATCAATTCCCCTAAATTTAGTGCTGCTTCTTCAGTCTGATCATATAAAATTATAGCAAATTCCTCTCCACCATAACGAGCTACCACTCCAAGTTCACCAACTGTATTTCTCAAAATTTCACCTAATTTTGTAAGAAGCCAATCTCCCTTTTGGTGACCATTTACATCATTATAATTCTTAAAATTATCTATATCCATAAATAATAAAGAAACTTCTTTATCTTCTTTTTGAGAATTAGTTATATATGAGTCTAGCATATCTTGAAAGCTTCTATGATTAAATAAACCTGTAAGCCCATCTTTTACTGCTAGTTCTTTTAATTTTAAATTATAATCATTTTCAATATTAATATATAAAGAAATAATAAAAGATGTTATTAATAAAGAACTTATTAATATTATATCGCCTTCAAAATGCTTAGCTGTATCCATATAACTAAAAATTTGTGTACCATTAAAATTCACAAAGTTGAATGACAGTATTATAAGCGATACTGCAATAGTTATAGCAAAGCTAATTTCTTTTCTATATTGTATAGAAGATATTAAAACAATGATTGTACTAATATATTTAAAAGAGCTACCCGAACCACCTGTTTTTGACATTAAAATAATAAATAGAACTAATAATATAAGGGTTTCTATTATATTATAAATTGTGGGCATATTAAAGAAACTTTTTTCTGTGTTTCCATACATCATCTTTGAGCAAAATATCATAAACGGTGCTATGCAACAAGCCGAAGCAATCATAATAACGATTCCATTAATATCTAAAACCACATTGTAATAACTTATAATATTTAAAGTTGCTAATATAATGTATAAAAATTTTAATCCTATTAAAATTTCTAATATTTTCAATCTTCTTTCATAATCAAATTTATTCATGCATCTTCACCCATATTTCAATAAATTATTATGTATATAACACATCAAAAGAACCATAAGAAAATCTCCTATGGTCCTTTAACCTTTTACTCTTCTCTTAAAGATTTTGGAACTTCAGGTTCAAAGAATATTACAAAACAATATGTACTTGCATTCTTTGCAACTTTAGTAAAGAAATTTGCTAATGCTCCCATTTTCACATCTCCTTTATGAGTTTTTATATTAACGCATAATTAGTTAATACCATACATTAAATCTTACACTTTAATAAAATTTTATCTATAAATAATATAAAATTACTTCCTAACGCTGTTAATGATAATGCCTGCATGTATATACCTAGTATCATACATAATACCAATGAATTTAAATTATATTTATAGATC
>NZ_JANKBY010000376.1:0-3064 GCF_024621905.1 Terrisporobacter muris | reverse complement strand
TATTATATTTTATGTTAATTTTTATATTTTATTAGTTTTCCAAAATAAAAAATTTGCTTCGCTCATGTCGCCAACAGCTTAGTCCGTTGCTCAAGTAATAAAGTTAGAAATTAAAAAAGAATGAGTTTTCTCATTCTTTTTTCGGGAAGGTTAGATTGTTAAGAAATTATTGTTTGTGGCTACATTGATTTGCAGATGAACATCCATTGCAACCACAAGAGCACTTACTTTCTCCACTTCTAGCATTCTTTATAAAATTTTTACACGTTAAAATTACTATTAAAGCCGATCCTATTCCAATTAAGTAATTTATCATAATATCATCCCTTTATTTAAAAATTCGCTTCGCTTCATGTTGCCAAAATCGAAAAGCATATCGTCAACGATATATACTCGTTACCACTTCGTATAAATCCGTTACTCAAGCGAGATTCCTTTGCTTCCGCTTTAAGCCACTGCGTGAGCTCCATAAAATTTCAGGTAGCGACCTTGCTCAAAAATATATTTTTGATTTAGAAAATAAAACCACACACTATATATACTAAGAATGCAACTATCCACGCTACTAGCATTTGGAATCCTACTGTCATTAGAGTATCCTTCCAAGATCCCATTTCTTTTCTTATAGCTCCAACTGCTGCAAAACAAGGCATACAAAGTAAGTTGAAAGCCATATAAGAAAATGCTGCTGCTTTAGTAAATGCTGCTGCCACACCTGGAATTGCTGCACTACCTTCCATAGCAGCTTCTGTTATAGCATCACTTGCTCCAAATAATACACCAAATGTAGAAACTATATTTTCTTTTGCTATCCACCCTGTTACCACACCTACTGATGCTTTCCAGTTTCCAAATCCAAGTGGTGCAAATATCCACTGAATGCCTCTTCCTATTGATGCTAATATACTATCTTCCATTTCACACATGCCACTAAAGTTAAAGTTTGACAGTAACCAAATTAATATTGTAGATGCTAATATAACAGTTCCTGCTTTTATTGCAAATCCTTTAACTTTTTCAATACCATGCATAAATACGCTTCTTAAAGTTGGTATTCTATATTGAGGAAGTTCCATTATAAAGTTTGAAGCCTCACCTTTTATCACAAACTTACTTAGTATAAGTGCTGATATTACTGCTACCACTAAACCTAACATATAAATAGAATAGATTATTAAAGTTTGGTTACTATTTGCAAATAATGTTGCCGCAAACATTAAATAAATTGGTAGTTTAGCTCCACAAGACATAAAAGGAGTAATCATCATTGTTATTTTTCTATCTTTTTCATTTTCTAAAGTTCTGCTTGCCATAAGTGCTGGTACTGAACATCCAAATCCCATAAGTAATGGTATAAATGATTTCCCACTTAATCCAAACTTTCTAAAGATTTTATCCATTACAAAAGCAACTCTTGCCATGTATCCACTATCTTCAAGTACTGACATTAATAAGAATAGTACAAGTATTTGTGGTAAGAATGATACTACACCGCCAAGTCCTGCAAGTATACCATCACCAACTAAAGATAATGCCCATTCACTTGCCCCCATACTTTGTAAAGAAGTAAGTATAGTTTCAGTTAAAGGACCATCCCAAAAATCACAAACTAATGTTTGAAGATATACACCTATACCTAATGGACCTTCCCCAAATGTTATGGAGAATAATCCATACATTATTACTAAAAATGCTGGTATAGCTATTATTCTATTAGTTAGTATTTTATCTATTTTATCTGATGTAGTTTCAACTCTTTTACCATCTACTTTTTCTTTCTTTTTAACAGATTCACCTACAACATTTGATATAAATTTATATCTTTGGTCCGCAATTTCACCTTCTGCATCTCCATTTAACTTTTCATTAGCTCTATTTAATATAGATTCAATTTTTTTCTTTGTTTCTTCTGAAAGTTTTTCACTTTCTATTGAATCTTCTTCTAATAATTTAATACTTCTCCATCTAGAGTTTATCATTTGACTTTCATTATCATTAATATGACGCAAAATTTCTTCTAGAAAATCCTCAACATCCTTAGAATAAACCTTTAAATCTTTATTTTTCTCATTAGATGCTTTTTTAACTTCTTCCATTAATAGATCTACATTTTTACCACTTCTCGCAACAATAGGTACAACTTTTACACCTAAATGTTTTGATATTTTATCTATATCTATTTTTGTACCGCTATTTTCCACTTCATCCATCATATTTAAGGCTACAATAGTTGGAATTTCTGTTTCTAATATTTGAAGTGTTAAATACATATTTCTTTCTATATTGGTAGCGTCAATTATATTTATTAGTACATCAGGTTGTTCTTCTACAATATAATTTCTTGCCACTATTTCTTCTGCTGAATATGGTGATAAGGAATAAATTCCCGGTAAGTCCACTATATTCATATCTTTATTTCTTTTATATTTTCCCTCTTTTTTCTCTACTGTAACTCCTGGCCAGTTTCCAACATGTTGTTTTGACCCTGTTATTTCATTAAAAAGAGTCGTTTTACCACAGTTTGGATTTCCTGCTAAAGCAATATTTAAACTCATTGTATTCCCCTTCTTTACTATAATTGATTTACTTTTATTTGATTAGCTTCGTCTTTTCTTAAACTTAGCTCATATCCTCTTAAATTTACTTCTATAGGATCACCTAGTGGTGCAACTTTTACTATTTGTATTTCAACTCCTGGAGTAATACCCATATCCATTAATCTTCTTCTTGCAGGTCCTTTTTCTCCTAAGCTAATTACTGTTCCCTTTTGTCCAGGACTTAAATCTCTTAATGTTTTCATTAATCATTCCCCCTACTATTCCACTACTATTTTATTTGCCATCGCTTTATTTATAGCTATTTTTGTACTCTTAATTAATAATATAATTCCACTTGGATTTTCTGATATTACTTCAATTTTTTCACCTGGTAGAAATCCTAGACTTTGTAAATGTGATTTTACTGAATCTTTTCCTCTTAATTCTTTTATTTTTTTTATTTCTCCTAAAGAAACCATTGATAATAACATATAATCAACCCCTTTATATATCTTCAATTGATATTT
>NZ_JANKBY010000375.1:0-3072 GCF_024621905.1 Terrisporobacter muris | reverse complement strand
ATAAATTTAATAAAGGTGATGAATTCATGAAAAAAAGTAAAAAAAATATGGATGAATACATAGCTGAATTAGAAGATTACTACGAGGCAGCTGGAAAGCAAGATGATTTTGAACGTGATATAGACGGAAAATCAGACAAGGAAATTTTAGATTTATACAATAACATTTTTAATAATAATGACTAAATATTTTAATATACAAAAGACCTCACATTTATAAAATGGAGGTCTTTTTCATTGCAGACAATATTAATTTTTAGGTTATATTTTTAAGGAATCACTAATTAAACTAATTTTATACTAGTACTTTTTCTTCTTTTTTAACTTTTTTAACTACTTTTGTTGATGGATATATATTTTTATATATCTCATGTAACTCAGTTACTAATGGTAATCTTGGGTTAGCTGGAGTACATTGATCATCAAATGCATCTAAAGCTAATTTTTCTATTGCACTAAAGTAAGTTTCTTTATCTACGCCGCACTCTTCTATAGACATTGGCATGTTTAGTTCTATCATTAAACCTTTTATAGCTTGAACTAAACTTAAAACACCTTGCTCTACTGTATCAGCCTTTAATCCAAGAACTTTAGCTATTTCAGCATACTTCTTGTCAGCTACGAATGATTTATATTTAGGGAATGCAGCAAATTTAGTTGGCATTTGAGCATTGTATTCTACTACATGTGGTAATAATATTGCATTAGCTCTACCATGTGGTATGTGGAATTCAGAACCTAATTTATGAGCTAATGAGTGGTTTACTCCTAAGAAAGCATTGGCAAATGCCATACCTGCCATACAAGAAGCATTATGCATTTTTTCTCTAGCTTCTCTACCTTCAGCAGTATTTCCACCTTTATATGATATTGGTAAATATTCAAATACCATTTGTATTGCTTTCATTGCAAGAGCATCTGTATAATCAGTTGCCATTATTGAAACATAAGCTTCTATAGCATGAGTTAATACATCAAGACCTGTATCTGCAGTAACAGCAGCTGGTACAGACATTACAAATTGTGGATCTATTATAGCCACATCTGGAGTTAACTCATAATCAGCTAAAGGATATTTTATATTATTTACTTTGTCAGTTATAACTGCAAATGAAGTTACTTCTGAACCTGTTCCTGAAGTAGTTGGAATAGCCACCATTTTAGCTTTTCTTCCTAATTTAGGGAACTTGAATACTCTTTTTCTTATATCAGCAAATTTAAGTCTTAAATCTTCAAAGTCTGCTTGTGGATTTTCATAAAATAACCACATACCTTTAGCCGCATCCATTGCAGATCCTCCACCTAAAGCTATTATTGTATCTGGATTGAATTTTCTCATTGCTTCGGCACCATTTAATACTGTATCTACAGATGGGTCTGGTTCCACATCAGCAAATACTTCTATCATAACTGGGTTTCTTCTTTTTCTTAATTGATAAGCTAATTTATCAGCGTACCCAAGTTGAACCATCATTCTATCAGTAACTATCATCACCCTTTCAACACCTTCCATCTTTTCTAGGTATTGTATTGAGTTCATTTCATGATATATTTTTTCAGGAATTTTGAACCATTGCATATTAACTCTCCTCTTAGTAACCTTTTTAACATTTATTAAGTTTACAGCTGATACGTTATCTGTAGTTGAGTTGTTACCCATTGATCCGCATCCTAAAGTTAGAGATGGAGTATTTACATTGTATAAATCTCCTATAGCTCCGTGAGTAGATGGTGCATTTACTAGAAGTCTTCCTGTTCTTACTCTTTGAGAGAATTCTAAAATTACATCATCATTGTTTGAATGTATAACAGCTGAATGCCCAAGTCCTCCGAACTCTGTCATATCAACACATCTTTGTATCCCTTCTTTAGCATCTTTAACTTTTATACAAGCCAATACCGGAGATAATTTTTCTTTTGATAATGGATAATCTATTCCTACTCCCTCTATTTCAGCTACTAATATTTTAGTATCTTTAGGAACTTCAAATCCTGCCATTTTAGCTATAGTATATGGACTTTGTCCTACTATGTTTGGATTTAATGTTTTAGTTTCAGGATTTATAACTGTTTTTTCTAATAATTCTTTTTCTTTTCCTTCTACAAAGTAGCAATTATAATGCTTAAGTAAAGCTACTACTTCGTCATATATACATTCTTCTATTATAACTGCTTGCTCAGAAGCACATATCATTCCATTATCAAATGATTTAGATAAGATTAAATCATTTACTGCTTGTTTTATATCAGCAGATTTTTCTATAAAACAAGGTACATTTCCTGCTCCAACTCCAAGTGCTGGTTTTCCTGCTGAATAAGCAGACTTAACCATTCCAGGTCCTCCAGTTGCAAGTATTAATGATACTCCTTGGTGCTTCATCAATGCTGCCGATGCTTCTAATGATGGAATTTCTATCCATTGAACACAGTTTTCTGGTGCTCCAGCTTCTATAGCTGCATCTCTTAATATTCTAGCAGCCTCAGCTGAACATTTTTGAGCTGATGGGTGGAAACTGAATATTATTGGATTTCTGCCTTTCATAGATATTAATGTTTTGAACATTGTAGTTGAAGTTGGATTTGTAACAGGTGTTACACCAGCTACTACACCTATCGGTTCTGCAACCATCATATATCCATCTTCTTCATTTTCTTCTATTACCCCAACTGTTTTTGTGTATTTTATATTATTATAAATATATTCTGTTGCAAACATATTTTTAGTTACTTTATCTTCAAATATTCCTCTTCCAGTTTCATTTACTGCTAATTGAGCAAGTTCTATATGTTTATCAAGACCCGCCTTTGCCATAGCTGCTACTATTTTATCTGTAGCTTCTTGATCTAACTTTAACATTTCTTGTTTAGCTATATTCGCTTTTTCAACCAACTCATTAATCATATTTTCAACATTTACCTCTTGGTTTGTAACCTTAACTTTTTTTGTTTCTTTACTCATTTCGAAACTCCCCCTATATAATATAATGTTAATAAACCTTGTTATATTTTTAACAACTTTTCATAATACATATGATAATTCATCTTCTTTTCACTGTCAATACACTTGTTAAAT
>NZ_JANKBY010000374.1:0-3074 GCF_024621905.1 Terrisporobacter muris | reverse complement strand
ATGTATAAAAAGCATAAAAATAGGATAGATCAAATTTGATCTATCCTATTTTTATATTTAATGAATTTTGGTTTTCTACAAACATTTGTTTTGATTTTACTTGAGCAAATAAGTTTAATCCATATCCTACTACACCAACAACTATAAATAACATACATGAACCAGTTAATCCTAACTTGTTTGATATAGTTGTGAATAATAATGCTGATATTGAACTACCTAATGCATAAAACATACCTACTTTTGCTAACTTCATTGTTCCATCTTTTTGTCCAAATACATCTGCTGGCATAAATGCTGGTGCTGATGTTATTGTATATACAGTTAATCCTGAACATATAGGTACTAAAAATCCTATTGCACTTCCCTCTGGCATAAACGCCATTATTAATAACGCTATTACTGTAGATATTCCTGATAAAACCATTGGAATAAATGATCCTAATTTATCAAATAATTTACCACCTACTACATTACCTATTAAACATGATACTCCAAATATTGAACCTGCAATTCCTAATTTTCCTGGTTCAAATCCTTTTTGTCCTAATACTGGTATTGCTTGTGTTGATACTGCAACAACTGCGAAACATATTAATGCACATCCTACGCAGAAAGTCCAGAACATTGGATTTTTATCATTTTCTTTGTCTGATAAACCATCAAATTTTGGTCTTGTTGGCTTTACATTTGACTTATTAGATGATGTTTCCATTACAACTTCTTCTTGTTTTGGGTATCTTATAAATAATAATGCTAGTGGTACACCTATTATTATCATAGCTGCCCCTAATGCCATATATGTTCCTCTCCATCCAACATTAGCTAATAAATTAACTGTTATTGGTTGTAAAAATACATTACCTAATGATCCACCTGCTAATGCTATTCCTAATGCTGTTCCTTTACCTTCACCAGGGAACCAATGACTCATCATTATTGGTAATGATAAACCTGTAAATAATATTGTTCCTACTTGTGTAAAGAATGCACTTCCATTAAACATTATTGCATTTTGAGCCATTCCATATGAGGCGAATGCTATACCTGATATTATTAAACCTGCTACATATATATATTTAATTTTGAATTTATCATATACTTTGGCTATTATTGGATTGAATAATGCCGGAATTGTTCCTGATAAATATAGTAATGTAAATCCTACCTCAGATACTACACCTGATTGAGATACTGGTGTTTGCATCTGACTTTGTAAATTTTGAGATATACAATATGGTATTGCTTGAATTAACATACAAATGAATACTATAAGATATCTTTTATTTTTTTTTGATTTTGCAGCTTGTCCCATTTTATAATTCCTCCTTATAAGCTTTAATATTAATCCGTCAAACAGGGCATAATTTAATATTCTAATTTTTTATAAAATTTATTTATAGAGTATAACTCCTAACTACATTTATTAAGTTTACAGCCATTTAATATATAAGTAAAATTGTTTTTTCTTATTTATATCATTAATTTTTTTAATGGTTTACTGATAAATTTGTTTATTAAGAATTTAGATTTAGTCTATTTTTATTAAAACTTAAAGATTACCTTATTACCTAAGGTACTTATATAATTTCAGAATAAATACCTCAAAATAGCACTTACTTTATCCTTATACCTAGTATCATACTCAAATCCATTACATTCCACTAAATTTCAACTCCAATTTATTGATAAGAATATGAGTCTACAATCAACATTTCAATCAGTCCTTCATATTGTCCCATGTAAACTTTTTTAGTCTTAATTTAAATATCATTCATCCTGGCGGATTTGTTGTAAGTTTTTTTAACTACTGCAAGTGGTTTAACTAATAAAGCTACTAGATGTCCTCCAATCATTTTTGCTAAAACATTTGTTAAAATAGATATTCCAACATTTTTATTATGTTTAATATACTTTGTTATAGATACACATTATATCCATTTGATAATTTTACAACTTTATTTACTCCACTTTGATACCTTGAGAAAAATCCAAATTCCTGTAGTTATTCCTTCATCAAATCTGCCTCTAAAAAATAGGTATAGGTTCGTTATCTAATATTTCTACTGATTCACCTATTCCTAAATAACACCCCATATTATCAATACTATTTATTATAGTAACTTCATTTTCTTTAGTTACTAGATCTTTTTATCCATAGCTGATACTGTATTTAACATTAGCGTGGCTATTGTAACTCCTACTAATCCTATAATTTTTATTGCCCTTTTGCTAAAACTCATTTTTATTCCCTACTTGGTAACTGGCTGGCATAGATATTCATCCTTAGATCCATTAGTTTTCCGTCACTCAATTTCTCAGAATTTGGCTTTTTAAATTTGTTAACTTAATTGTATTTGTAAAATTATATAAATTAAAGTCCTTAGTTATAATAATCTTTATAATATTATTGTCACATATGAGCTTTAATTAAAAATAACTATACCATTCACTAATGGTACAGCTATTATTTTACTACTTTTTATTAACTTGTCTGAAACCGTACTCCTTTACTCGTAGTACGGTTCACTACTATTTATTCTAAACATTATAATTATTTATCTTAGACCATTCTTCTGATTGTGTGCTAAAAGGCAAAATAAAAAGAATTACCAAACTATAAAGTCTAGTAATTCCAATTATTCTACGTTTCCACGTTTATGTATTGGTGGAGATGAATCACAACAATCATACCCACAATTATACATATTTTATTGTAACTACTTGTACTTATTATATAATATTTTATTCTTCCTATAAAATTAAATCTATGTCGTCATTTTGTAATGCATTACTTATACTATCAAAATCTTTTAATGGAGATTCTTTTACTATATTACTTATGCCATTCATAGCTTCTATCGCTACCGAATCCTTATCTTCATCTAATGCTCTTTCAAGAACATCAAAACTTTTATCTATAACATTCTTCCTTTCATTAAATATAGCTTTTGATATATTTTCTACCATTTCTTTACTTGATTTAATTTTTTCTAAATGAATTTCTGTTGCTTTTTCGATGGCTAATCTTTTAGTAGCTTCCTCTTCTTTAGTTTTTTTATAATCTCTTCTAG
>NZ_JANKBY010000373.1:0-3108 GCF_024621905.1 Terrisporobacter muris | reverse complement strand
TCTTAATAGTTATTCTTCTACTAAGTTTAATTCTGATAAATACGATAAAAATGATAATCCAAGCATTATAACTACTAATACTGCTGTTATAAGTACAATCGCCATATAAATTCCTCCTTTTTTAATATTATAATACCCCAATGTGAATAATTTATGAATTTAATAGGAACTCTAATTCTTTTTATATTATTTTATATAAAATTCTAGTTAATTCCTTTTAAGGATAATAATATGATACCACACTTTTACTTGAAAAGAGTTAAAACTTTGTAATATTCTAATACAAAAAAATTATATTTAGTATATTTTTATAATTTTTCTTGACATATTTATTAACCTTAGTTAGAATTTAAATAATTTAATATAAAAAAGCTATGATTAGGAAGAGTAAATTTTAATCGATTATCAGAGATGGAAATTCATAGGCTGAAAGATTTCCTTAATTAGAAATATTGAAAACTACCTAGGAGCTTCATTCTGAAGTTATCTTTTGATTTTAGTAAGAATAGACGTTTTACACACGTTACATGTAACAAGTGGATTTTTTAATCAATTTGGGTGGAACCGCGGGAATATACTCTCGTCCCTTTTTTAGGGATGGGAGTTTTTTTATTATAAAAAATTTGCTTCACTTGATAGACGTGTTGGCGAAACACTTAATGCTGCCAACACGTCTATCAAAATTATATTTTTATGAGGAGGTACAAATATGCACTTTGTAAGTACAAGGGGATGTAGTGAAAAAATAAAGGGATCAAAAGCTATAGTAAACGGACTTTGCTCTGATGGTGGATTATATGTACCAACAGAATTTCCATATTTGAAAAATGAGCTTAATAAATTTATTAATCTATCCTATAAAGAATTATGCTTTGAAATTTTGAAACTATTTTTAGATGATTTTACAGAAAACGAACTTAAATCCTGTATTAACAAAGCTTATGATGATAAATTTGATACAGAAATAATTGCACCAACAAAAAAAATAAACGACAATTATTTTTTAGAGCTATATCATGGACCAACATGTGCCTTTAAGGATATGGCCTTAACATTAATGCCTCATCTTCTGGAAAAATCACTTAAAAAAAATGATATTAAAGAAGATATAGTTATTTTAACAGCAACTTCAGGAGATACAGGCAAAGCCGCCTTAGAGGGGTTCAAAGACTTAGATCAAATTAAAATAATTGTATTTTTCCCTGAAGATGGTGTAAGTAATATTCAGAGACTTCAAATGAGGACTCAAGAAGGAAGTAATACTCATGTTGTTTCAATAAATGGCAATTTTGATGATGCTCAATCTGCTGTTAAAAATATATTTAATGACGAAGAGTTTAATAAATTCTTATTAAAAAATAACTATATTTTATCATCTGCCAACTCTATAAATATTGGTAGATTATTACCTCAAATTGTTTATTATTTTTATTCTTACTTGAATTTAGTAAGAGATAAATATATTAAGTTGGGAGATAAAATAAACTTTGTTGTCCCTACAGGTAATTTTGGTAATATTCTTGCTGCTTATTACGCTAAACTTATGGGCTTACCAATAAATAAATTAATTTGTGCTTCCAATGAAAATAATGTCCTTTATGATTTTTTTGAAACTGGTAAATACGATAAAAATAGATTGCTTCATTTAACAACTTCCCCATCTATGGATATATTAATATCAAGCAATTTAGAAAGACTTTTATTTGAAGTCAGTAATCGAGATGATAAAAAAGTAAATTTACTAATTAATAGTTTAAACGCCAAAGGATTCTATGAAATCGACGAGGATATGGAGTTAAACTTAAGTACTTTCCATGGAGAGTACGCTACTGAAGTCGAGGTAAAAGAAAATATTAATAAAGTTTTTAAAGAGAGCAATTATTTAATAGATACACACACATGTGTAGCTTATACTGCCTATGAAAAATATAAGAAAATTAACTCAGAAGATGTAGTTACTGTAATAGTAAGTACTGCAAGCCCTTATAAATTTAGTAAGGATGTATTATCTTCTTTAGGTAAAAGTGTAGAAAATCTAAATGAATTTGATATTTTAGAAAAGCTTAGTTTAGAAACTAACAAAAAGATTCCATTACCAATAAAAAATTTAAAGACTGCTAAGATTCTACATAATAGAAATTGTGAAAAGTACCAATTAAAAAAAGAAATTGAAAATATTTTAAAAGTGTAGGTGATAATATGTTAGAAGTAATAGTGCCCGCTACTAGTGCAAATATTGGCCCAGGATATGATTGTCTTGGTATAGCCTTAAATTTATATAATAAATTTTATTTTGAGGAAATAGACGAAGGTATTATAATTGAGGAAAAAGAAAAAGAATATATTAATGAGGATAATATGGTTTATCAATCAATGTTATATTTCTTTGAAAAGGTTAAACCAAGTATTATTCCAAAAGGTGTTAAAATAAAAATTATAGATAATATTCCTATTTGCCGTGGACTAGGAAGCAGTGCCACTTGTATAATTGCAGGACTTATGGGTGCAAATTATCTTAGCAAATCAAACTTAAACAAAGAGGAAATATTAAAATTAGCAACAGAAATTGAAGGTCATCCAGACAATGTTGCTCCTGCAATATACGGTAATATGATTGTATCATTTATGGAAGATGAAAAAATATACTATGATACTATTAAGGTTCCAAAAAACTTAAGATTTTGTGCTCTTATACCAGATTTTAAACTTTCAACAGAAAAAGCAAGAGGTGTTCTACCTAAAACTATAGATCATAAAGACGGTGTTTTTAATGTATCAAGAGCTACTCTTTTAGTTACAGCTTTTATGAATAATAATTTGGAATTATTAAAAGTTGCATGCAAGGATAAATTCCACCAAGAATATAGAAGTCCTTTAATAAATGATTACGATAAAATTGTTACTTATTCAAACAAGCTAAATTGCTTAGGTACTTTTTTAAGTGGAGCAGGACCAACTATAATGTCTTTGACTTCTAATGATGATAAGGATTTTTTACCTGATATGGAATCGTATTTATTATCTTTAGATAATAAGTGGCAAATTAAAGATTTGCATTGCGATTATAATGGCGTTGTTGTAAATATTATAGATTAATTTATTTTTTAT
>NZ_JANKBY010000372.1:0-3120 GCF_024621905.1 Terrisporobacter muris | reverse complement strand
AAATTAGACCATTATAATTTACTAATGGTCTAATTAACTATAATAAATTAATAGAATTTAATTTTTATTTTTATACTACTATTATATTATTCTTATATTTTTAATCCCAATCTGGTGCTAAAAAGTTCATATGTTGTTTAGCATACCATGTTGAGTATGAACTTCCTCTATTTTCATATTTATCATTTGAACACTTACAATATACTACAGCTGTTGACTTACAACTTGATGGACAAAAAGCTGTGCAAAACCCCCTATTATTTTTTTCTAAATCCAATACTTCTACTCTTTTTCCAAACATATATATTTACCTCCCTAATGTATATCTATTAATTTATTATTATAGTTAGCTGTGTGATTCTGTCAGACTTAATAAACTTTCTTCAACAATTTTTAAAATATTATTAAATGTAGAAAATTTTCTATCTAATAATACTTTTTCTGGTATTTTAATACCGAATGTATTTTGAATATTAATTAATATTGTAACTAAGTCTCTAGGCTCTAGATTTAAATCTAAAGAAAACAACATCTTTTCTCTTAAGTATTCATTTTTCTTGAAATCTATATCTACTACTTTATAAAATATATCTGATAATTTATTTTCAATTTCTATATGATCCATCTTTTATCTCCTTTCAATTATTAAAATTATTAGACTGAAATTATACTTGCATACATTTTAAGTTGATTTACAATATTATCAATTAATCGGTTTATATCACTTGAAAAGTTTAAATAAAGTTTATCATTTGTTAAATTCATATAATTATTATCAATATCTTCATCTAAATGTACATAAACCATTTGTTGCCTAATTTCTGTTTCGTATGAGTCAACTACTTTTCTTTCTCCAATCATATAATCAATGTTTATACCAAATTTATTTTTTATAGCGTCTGATAAAATTTCATAATTTGATGAATCATAAATATCTAAAGGAACACATAATATTCCACAATCATTTTGGACTGCATACGACATTTCAAATGGTTTTAAACCAAAGTTACTTAACATCTTAGGTGAATATGAAAATAATTCACCTGGAACTTCTATAACAATTAAATCTGGTTTTAGTTCTCTTTCTATATCTTTTAAATAGTGATTAAAGTTAATAATTTTTCTTTTCATACTTACTTTTTCAGAGTTTATATATGAAGGCATCTTTTTTATATCAAATAAATGACTATAGTTTTTATTACTTAATCCTACAACGGAATACCCTCTATTCTTTATATTATTAATAAGCTCAACTTGTAGATTAAATGTTTCTAATCCTCCAAATGCATCACAAATAAAAACTACTGGTGTAATAATCTTGTAAGTAGAGTAAAAATTCTCTACTGTATCGTAATTATCTCCAAAATTATATTTTAACTTATTAACTTCACTTTCTGTTAAGTGTTCTAGTAATAAATCTATATCATTTCTTGAATAGATTATTTTTTTATTGGTTTCTAGACAGTATTTTATTTGTGGAACTATATATTTTTCCAAATCTATATCATGTAATGTTTCAACAAACCAAACAAGGGAGTTTTTATTTACTTCTTCATAAAAAGAATCGCTCACTTCAATTAACTTATTATTTAACTTATATTGATTTTTATCTTCTAACCACCCTTTAGGACTTACAAGTGAGTTAATTTCACAATCATAAAGCTTATCACTTTGATTTATAAAGCTTAAAAACTCGTAATTAAATGGGTAAACAAGTATTTTTTCCATTTATTTATCTCCTTTTTTATTTTTTAATATTGGTAACCTAATGATTTTAAAACACAATAATCTTTCATATTACTTTCTGTTGTATATTTTATTAAATCACAATATTGAGGCTCTATTTCTTCTTCACTACGATCAATCTCATTAAGTTTAGCAATACATATACCACAGTTAGTATAAGACCAACAATTGAAACATTTTTCTTCATAAAATTGACCTATATTTAATAATTTAGAGGCTTTTTCTAGGTCAATTCCATCATCTAATGTTCCAATTTTTGATAGACAGGATTTTTCACTTACCTTTTCACATGGGTAAATATCTCCATCTGTCGTTATAAAAGCTCTATATACACCTGGTAAACATGGACCACTGTGGTGTGATACTGTTGGTAACTCAATTCTTGTGATATTTCTATCTGCTATAAATCCATCAAAGACACTATTTGCAACCTGAAGTAGAGGAGATAGATTTTTAGAATCTACTATGTTTAATTTGCTTAATAATATTAAAAATCTACCATAATTTTTACCAAAAACATAGTCATCAGACATTTTAAATTCTTTATCCGTGTTATGTTGGCTCACATCTGACTCTAAAAAATAAGAATCTTTTAAAAGCTCTTCTATTGATACAAAGTCGTGAATACAAGTGTATTGATTCTCTGGAAGAACTACAGTGTTAAAAGTTATGTTATTTTTGTAATATTCTGGATAATTTTCTTTTATAAATTGTAAATTTTTTAGTACAAATTTGTGAGTACCCTTTCCTGAAGATGCAAAAACCCTACTTTTGTCATGTATTTCTTCATTTCCATCTAAACTTATCATTGCTGTTATATTATGTTTAACAAAATATTCAACTATCTCTGGCGTGAATAATGTAGCATTTGTTGTAAGATTAAAAGTAATATATTTACCTTGTGCTAAATCTTTTGCATACTCAACAATTTTTTTTATTAACTCAAATTCTAGTAAAGGCTCTCCTCCATAAAAACTAATATTTATTTCATTTAATTGTTTTGAATGTTGTATTAAGTAGTCTACTGCCTTTTTAGCAGTATTGAAATTCATTCTTTTATTTGAATGTACTCTATTATTATATGAACCAGAATAAATACAATAATCACATCTTAAATTGCAGTTTTGAGTGACTTGAAGTACTACTGAAGATAGTTTGTTATCTATATAATATTTTAAAAATTTAGTATCTGGATGTTCTGTTTTTTCAATTCTTTTATTTTTAAGAAATCCATGTTTTTTTAAATTATTTAATTCTTTTTCTACTTTAGCGTTTAAGTTTGAATTTTTATCAGAATAAAGATATTCTTTTAGATATGCATATAGGTCTTTACTTATTTCTAATATTTTATTGGTATTTACATCATAAATATAA
>NZ_JANKBY010000371.1:0-3137 GCF_024621905.1 Terrisporobacter muris | reverse complement strand
AGAGTGGCTATTAATACTTTATGGTTTAAAATCTATTCTTGCTTTAGTAAATTCACATATAAAGCCTTCTATTTTTTTGAAATTAAGATTGTAAATTATGCATTTTGTCATTTTAATCACCCCTAATTCTAATATTTTTATAACATTGGAGTTAAAATAAAATGTCCTTACTATTATTATAGCATTATTTTTCAATTGTCAACTATAAATGATAATGAAACTAACAAAAAAAGGAGAAATGACATATTTCCCCTAATTTGCAATCTATATTCTATCCGATTTTAACTATATTAATACTTGCACTACTGCCTTCTTTGTTATAACTATTAATATTTTTACTTTTATTTGAAAAACCATTATTTTTAAGTTGTAGTAAAGTATTTTCTGGGATATAAATTATATCATCACCAATAATAGACATACAATTTTTATAATCAGGGTCGATTACTCCAAAAGTTCTTTGAATGTTTTTTTGTAGTACATTATTAATGTATAAACCTATACTTTGCTCAAGATGATCTTTTTTATCCTCTATATTAACTGGAATTTTATATATTATATGATATACGCCAGATTTATTAACTTTTATAGTAGTAGGATTAACAAGAAATATATCTTCATTATATATATCTGTTATATTAAATGGAAAATACTCATTTAAACCTACGCTAACCCATTCTGTTTGTAAAAATGTTGCATAAGAACTTTCTTTATTACTGCGTTCTTTTAATATATTACAGAGGCTTTTTAATAAATGATTATAATTTTTATTACAATCATTGAATTCTTCTTTCATAGACGATTCACCCCCTAATATATTTTATGATACGTTTTATAAAAAGTTTACAAAATAAGATTTAACTACGATAATATTTAAGATAATCATTAAAATTCCAACCTTCCAAAAATGACTTAGCAGAAATATATCCAGAATTAAATAAAGATTTTATTTGATCCTTTGATATATCAAAATCTACTGTATTTATACCCAAGGTTGGAATATTAACAATTCTAACAGCATCACAATCTTTAAAATATACTTCTTCACTTGTGGCAAGACTTGTTTCCATCACATCCATTAAAAAAGGGATAAATCCATTTGGATTATTATTAGGTTTTTGTACATTATTATATAAATTCAAACCAAAGGTAGGCCATCTTGGATTGTCAGCTACATCAAATATCCAAATAGGGAAGTTGCTTAAAAGTCCACCATCAACAATATAACAAGGTTCCTTATCAGTATTTAGAACTATTGGCTCATAAAAAAACGGTATACTAAGACTCATTCTAACTGCTTTTGCTATTTCAAAATCAAGGGGATTTATATTATATTCAACAAGATCATCAGGTAAGGTAATTAGTTTATGTCTAGTAACATCCGTTGCAATAACTTTTAATTTACTATTGTTATGAATATAAATATCTCTAAAATATTTTTTCCCTTTTTGCTCAAATTTTTTACTAAGAAAATTTTCTATATAATCTCCTGAATGTAGTCCCTTTGAAAGGAAGAGAGAAGCAGCTGACCCAACCAAAGGTATAGATTGTAATTTATTTTTATCTGCAAGCTTATTATAGTCTAAGTCATACATAATATCCTTAATTTCATTGGCACTATATCCTACAGCCACCAATGAAGCAACAATAGCACCTGCAGATGTACCAGCAACTCTTTTCCATGCATATCCTTGTTCTTCAAAGTAAGATATTGCACCTACAAGGGCTATCCCTTTGACACCGCCACCCTTGCACACCAAATCTGCATACATTATAATTCACCACCAATATTAAACTCGTACTTAAATAATTTAGTACAATACATAATATGTCTAAGTATAAAAAGATGATAAACTATAGTAAAAAATAAAAATTCGTTTGGACTAACCCACAGCGTGGCGCTCTACTTTAGGAAACAACATTGCCCAAAATATATTTTCTTGAAATTAAAAAATAGTGGCATTATTACCACTATTTTTGTGAATATGATTATATAATAAAGAAGGATGCTGAAATTATTAGATACACTGCTAGCAATTGAACTCCCTCTAACCAGTTACACTCACCATCATGAGAAACTCTATTGGCAATTAAAACAGAGGCTATAAGTGCAATTAACTCAAACTCATTAAATACAATACTCATTGGTTTAAAAAATAAACTTAAGAAAATAAGCACTGGTGCAACAAATAAAATAATTTGAAGAGAAGAGCCTATGGCAATTTCCAGTGCCACATCCATTTTATCCTTTCTTGCCATTATAACAGCTGTTGAGTGCTCAGCAGCGTTACCTATAATAGGTATTAATATTATACCAACAAAGAATTCACTCCAACCTAAAGCGCTAGTGATAGGCTCAATACCATTAACTAAAAACTCACTTTCAATAGCTATTAAGATTGTTGCTACTACTAAAATAGTAATTGATTTTTTTAATGACCATTTAGGGTCGCCTTCTTCTTTTTCATCAGAGTTATATATATCTTTATGAGTACTAAAAGAAAAAACAAGACTAAGTACATAAATGATAATCATAACAACTGCAACAAAAATACTAAGACCTTCATAGCGAGTATTTAATAAAGCAGGATCAACAGTATGAGTAAATAAAGCAGGTATACATAGGCCAAGTACTGCAAACAAAAGCATGGAAGAAGATACTTCACTAACTTTAACATTAAATTTTTGTGTCTTATACTTAAGGCCTCCAGCTAACATACTTGCACCTACAACAAGAAGAACATTTCCAATTACTGCTCCAGCAATAGAGGATTTTACTATATCAAACAATCCTTTTTTTAGAGCGAAGAAAGAAATAATAAGTTCTGTTGCATTTCCAAAAGTACCATTTAAGAACCCTCCAATTTTAGGGACAGAGTAGAAGGATATTTCTTCTGTACCTTCACCCATTAAACCAGCAAGGGGAATGATGGATAAACAAGATAAAATAAACATAATAGTCCCAGAGGCATTGAGAAATTTTGCTATAAAACTGATGGGGATGAAAATTAACATATATTTTAAAATCTTCATAAATTTCCTCCTTATTAAAATCTATAATTAGGTTAACCTTAGAATTGCAAATTATTCTTGGATGAAATAATTCATATAAATTCCTAGTAGGATATAATATAAAC
>NZ_JANKBY010000370.1:0-3137 GCF_024621905.1 Terrisporobacter muris | reverse complement strand
TAAATTTAAAATAATAAAAATATTGTGGTAATATATAATAAAGTGTTAAAAAAATAAGGAGGCAATTAATGTTAGATGGAAGGATAATGAAAGGAATAGGGGGATTCTACTACGTAGATACAGAAAAGGGACTGTATGAATGTAGAGCTAGAGGAATATTTAGAAAAAATAAGCAAACTCCTTTAGTAGGTGATAGAGTAAAAATTAGTATAGTTGATGAGGAAAAGAAAATAGGTGTTGTTGAAGCTATTGATAAAAGAGATAGCGAACTTATAAGACCTCCAATTGCTAATGTGGAAAAAGCATTAATAGTTTTTGCTGTAAAGAACCCTACACCTCATTTATCTTTATTAGATAGATTTATAGTTCTTGCTGAGAAAGAAAATTTAGAAATTGTAATTATTCTTACAAAAGTTGATTTGGATGAGGATAATATTACAGATAAAATAAAAGAAATATATGAGTTAAGTGGATATAGGGTAATTCCAGTAAGTAGCAAGTCTAGAGAAAATATAGACAAAGTAAAAGAAGAGTTAAATAACAGTGTAGTAGTTTTTGCAGGTCCATCAGGAGTTGGAAAATCTAGTTTATTAAATGAAATAGATCAAAATTTTAAGTTACAAACTGGAGAAGTTAGTGATAAAATCAAAAGAGGGAAACATACTACAAGACACGCTGAACTTTTAAAACTACAATGTGGAGGTATAGTTGCAGATACACCAGGTTTCTCTTCCTTAACTTTAGAAGATATAGAAGAAAGTGAGTTAAAGGAATACTTTATAGAGTTCGATGAAGTTGATAACTGTAAGTTTGGAAATAAGTGTATACATGAAAAAGAGCCAGGTTGTGGAGTTAAAGAAGCTGTTGAAGCAGGGGAAATTTCTAAAGTAAGATATGAAAGTTATATACAATTACTTAATGAAATAAGACAAGGGAAAAGGAGATATTAAAAAATGATAAAATTAGCACCATCAATATTATCAGCAGATTTTGCAAAACTATTAGAAGATGTTAAAAAGGTAGAAAAGGCAGGATGTGAATATTTACATATAGATGTTATGGATGGACATTTTGTTCCTAATATAACATTAGGTCCTGGAATAGTTAAATCTTTAAGAAAAGATGTTGATATGGTATTTGATACACATCTTATGATTGAAAATCCGGATAATTATATTAAAGATTTTGTTGATGCAGGTAGCGATTTAATAGTAGTTCATGTGGAAGCGTGCAGACATTTACATAGAACTATACAAAATATTAAGTCACATAATGTAAAAGCTGGTGTTGCACTTAATCCTGCTACACCAATAGAAACTATAAAGCACATATTACAAGATGTAGATATGGTACTTATAATGACTGTAAATCCTGGTTTTGGGGGACAATCATTTATTGAAAGTATGGTAGAAAAAATAAAAGAATTAAAACAAATAATAGATGAAAAAAATCTTAATGTTGATATACAGGTAGATGGTGGAATAAAACCAAATAATATTCATAAGGTAGTTGAAGCTGGAGCTAATGTAATAGTTGCAGGATCAGCTATATTTAATAGTGAAAACATAGAAGAAACTGTAAAGCTAATGAGAAAGAATGCAAGTCTTTAGGAGATACTAATGAAAGTTTGTATTATATTAAATGGTGAAATAAAAAATTATGATAAAACAAAAGAAATAATACTTAGAGAAAAATATGATTATATAATAGGGGCCGATGGTGGCTGTAATCATTTATATAAAATGAATATTATACCTAAATATATAATAGGAGACTTAGATTCTATTGATAAAGACTTAGTATACTATTATAAAAATAGAAACGTATTATTTAAAACATATCCATCTCATAAAGATGAAACAGATTCAGAAATTTGTATTTATCTAGCTAAAGAACTAGAAGCAAAAAGAATTGATTTTTATGGGGCTTTAGGAGGCCGTATAGACCATACTCTTGCAAACATAGGCTTAATGCATTATGTAAGAGAAATGAATATTGAACCTCGAATGATAACTAGTGAAGAAGAAATTACTACTATAAAAAATGAAGAGATTATTTTGCATGGAAAAAGGGGAGATACAATATCAATTATCCCTATAATGACAGATGCAAATAATATAACTCTTAAAAATTTAGAGTACCCTTTGAACAATGCTAAAATGGGGTATCTATCATCTTTAGGTATATCTAATGTTATGCTAGATGATGAGTGTAGTATAAAAATTGAAGATGGATATGCATTGATTATAAGGAATTATAAGGTTAACTTATAAATAAAAACCATATGAATATTATCTAAAATGGATAATTATTCATATGGCTTTTATTTTATTATAAAAAATACTATGATATAGTCAAATTAGTTATAAATTTCTATTAAGAGGAATAAGGAGTCTTAGGGAGTTATAGGACTTACTACTCCAGATACTGTTACAAAAGCAGACCCGAGAAAGGTAGAAGGGTATTCATTTAATCCAGGATTAATAGGAAAGATATTACAAAGTCAAATTGATAAATTAAAAAATAAAATATTGACTATATTGTAGGTCTTTTGCATTTGGGAATGGATTAAGAAAGTGCATCATATAGATTAACAGATATAATAAGTCAAGAGGAAGGTTTAGATGTGTTTATAGATGTGCATAGTCATTATGTAGTTAAAAATGCTAAGGTAAAGGATAAATCGGGTCATGATGTAATTGTTGCTCAAACAGAAAATTATTTGAGCAACATAGGGTAAGTAATTATACGTGAAGATGGCAGCATAGATAATAATTTATTAAATGTAGTAACTAAGATTCAAGTTACAGATGAACAAATATTTGAAGCTTTAGAGTTTGCTACAAGTGATTTTCCAAATGCTGCAGGTAAATTTCCACAAGTATCTGGAATGACTTATGAAATATATACATTTATTGAATATAAAGATGATAGGAGCGGATATGGAGTGATGGACGAGGCTTTAGTAAGTTATATAGAGAGTAAAGCTGATGAAGAGTATGAAAGCTCTGCTGGAATAATAGTTATATATAATAAATAAGGGGATATGCGATAAAAATAAAAAAACAATAGAATAAATAATTTATAATTCTAAAACAAAAACCTTCCTTAATATAATTTATGAGAAAGGTTATTAT
>NZ_JANKBY010000036.1:0-19509 GCF_024621905.1 Terrisporobacter muris | reverse complement strand
GATCTATTATAGATAAACTAAAGTTATATAAAGATAAAATTATAGAATATATAAAATTTAATCTTATTGGGACTGCTAATTTTGTGGTAGCTCAAATATTTTATTTAACTTTATATCTAGTTTTCAAAATTAATTATCTAGTTGCCTATACTACTACAAGCATTATAAGTATTACTGCATCTTATTATTTAAACTCTAAGTTTACATTTAAAGATCAAAAGTATTCTTTAAAGAAATACCTGCTTAGTTTTTTAGTTTATGTATTTGAATATGCTCTAAATCTAGGAATTATATTGGCATTAGTTAATCTATTAGATTTAGATGAAGCTATAGCTCCCATAATAGCTCCTATTTTTTCAACTATTCCAGTGTTCTTTTTAATGAGATTAGTTATAAAACATTCAGAAGAAAAGAAATAAACACATTACTAATTTTTAAATTAATAATGTGTTCATTTCTTATATATCTGAAAACTCTATATTTGCTCTGCTATATCTAACTTCTTCATTTTTTTTCATCAAAAACTCTTCACCGTTTTTTATTACTTGTTTAGGTATAACCACTATAAACTCACTCCCTTGATTAACCTTACTATTTACCTTTATACTTCCTCCGTGCAATGTAACAAGAGATTTTACCAAATATAATCCTATTCCACTTCCTTGTTTTTCTATTCTATCTTTACTTTGAACTTGCTCAAATCTTTCAAATATACAATTAGCTTTTTCCTTTGGAATTCCTATACCTTCATCTTTCACGCTAATTATAATTTTATCTTCTTTAGTACATAGATTCACATATATATTCCCATATTTTTTATTAAATTTGACTGCATTTGATAATAAATTCAGCATCGTTCTTTCTATAATATCTGGATCAAATAGAACTATATCTTCTTCCTTATTAGTGTCAAAAATTAAGTGCATATTATTAAATTCTATAAATTCTACAATAGAGCCACATATGTCTTCTATAAATCTGACTATATCTGCATTTATCGGAGTAAAACTTATAAATCCCGCATCAATTCTCGTTGAATCTAATAAATTATTTATAAGTCTTACAAGTCTTAAACTATTAGTTTCCATGATATCTATATATTTGTAAAGTTTATTAGCCTCTTGTGGTGATAATTTCGTTAAATTTAGTTTGATTAACTGAATTGTGCTTGATATAAGATTGATTGGCGTTCTTAACTCATGAGATAAATTTGCAAAAAAATCTAATTTAAGTTGATTTTTCTCATCTTCTACTTTTCTTTTTTCTGTTACATCTGTTAAAATACCTACTCTTTTTGATACATTTCCCTTAGAATCCTTTATTGGTAAAAATTTATACCAAATCCATTTTTCTTTTCCGTTATCTAATTTTACTTTTCCCGTTCCTTCGTTACATTCATCAAATTCAAATTCGTAACTTATATTATAATCATTGCTTTCTACTCGTTTAAAATAATCATCTAATTTACTAATATCTTTATACAAATCATCTGGATTAGATTCAAAAACATTTCTAAAAGCTGGACTAATATAAGTTGCTCTTTCTTCATCTCTAATAATAAATACTGAGTCACAATATTTTGTTATTTCCCTAAAATTTTCTTGATTTTGCTCTAAACTTTTCTCAAAAATCAACTTATCATTAATTTTTATACTAAAGCCCCTAGTTCCTATTACATTATCATTATCATCTATGATGGGCCATAAAGTTGACTCTAAGTACATTTTATTACCATCTTTTTTTGTTAATGTTTGATAAAAAGTTTTTGCATTTTTATTTGCTATTACAATATTCTCTTGATTTCTAAATTGAATAATTTCAGATTCTTCCCATAAATCTATATCTCTTTTTCCTAGAGTGCTCTTTTTATTACCTAGTTTTAAGTCGTGATTACAACCTTCATGTATATCAATATATACTCCATTCAAGTCTTTTGCCCAATTATATATTTTTAAGTTTTCTTCCTTATGACCTATATTACAATCGATTGAATATATTAACATAAAATAGTCTTCTAAGTAATACATATCTACGATTGAATTTCTACCATTTAATTCAGTTGTGTATTCTATCTTCCTATGACCAGTTTTTATTACATCTTTTATAAACTTATCAAGTTCATCACCTTTAAAACTTTTCTTTATCCAATTATTTATTATTAATTCTGTTACTTCCTTTTCAAATACATTATTTTCTGTTAATAATTTAAAAATTTTCTCAAATTCTTTATTTTGTTCAAGTACCTCTATGCCAATATATTTATTATGATTATCCATCTTACAATTTATTATTAAGTAAGCTATTTTGCTATTTTTTATTATACTTTCATAAATTTCTTTTTTCATAATAAAACCCCTTATTTTTAATTCTCTATCAAATTAACATAGATTTTAACGTTCATTATTATTTTAATTATATCACCCTTTCATATTTTTTTCTTCAGTTCATAAAATTAAATTTTTTCCTAACTATATGTATATACGAACCTATGTTTGTCCATAATTTTACTAATATTTATAATTCTTTTAATACAAGGAGGCTTTTAATGAATAAGGTCATATTAGTAGGAAGATTATGTCATGATCCAGAACTGAAATATTTAGGTGAAAAAAATATAGCTGTAACTAAATTTACTTTGGCTGTTAATAGAAGTTATAAAAATGCTCAAGGAGAGCATGATACTGATTTTATTAACTGCGAAGTATGGAATAGGCAAGCAGAGGTTTTTAGTGAATATATGGCCAAAGGTAGATTGGTTTATATTGAGGGGAAAATAAAAGTAGATAAATATTTATCTACAAATGGAGAAAACAGAAAATCTATAACAATCCATTGTGATTCATTTAGATTTATAGATTCTAAACAAAGTAAAAAAACTGAAAATACTTTTAATAGTGAAGAAATCTTTACAGATGAAGTTTTTGATAACAATATATGTGAAAGCGAAATTCCATTTTAATGATGAAAAATGTGTAGATTAAATTAATAATCTACACATTTTTTCTATACTTGTTCAAATGCTTCCCTTGTAATATTTTTCATTTTAAATATCATAAAAGATTTTGGTTCAATATCTATTACAAATTTCCCATTTTCCTTTTCTAAAGTAACTCCATAGTCACCTGGTGTGTATTTTATTCCTATCTCATCTAATAAATCATAGTCTAAATCAAAATCTATATATTTATACTCTTCACTTCTATTTATAATTATTAAACAACTATCCTCATCAATAAATCTTTCATAAGCAAAAACATCATCATCCTTAGTGTAAATAAAATTAGTTTCTCCTTTTAATAAAGCTTTTATCCTATGTCTAGTTTGAATAGAATTTCTATAGAAGTCTATCATCTCATTATCTTCATTTTTCCAAGGGTAAGTTCTTCTATTATCTGGATCCTTATCACCTGCAAGGCCTGCCTCATCACCGTAATAAATATATGGAACTCCTTCAAATGTCATCTGTGCTAATACAGCAAGTTTAATCATATCTTTGTCATTATCAAGCTCTGTTTTTACCCTTCTTACATCATGAGTACCCAATAAGTTTAGGTTAGCTTTAAATGCATCTGGTGGATAATTTTCTTTTATATTCATATATAAATCATTAAGTTCATAAGATGCCATCTCACCTCTTAGGAAAGATAATATTCCTTTTCTAAATGGATATCCCATGGCCGAATCTAATTGTTTACCTAAGAGATATTTTCTTCGTTGCCCATAACTTATTTTATTGGAAGCATCTTCCCATACTTCTCCAATCAAAACGGAATCGCTTTCGGATTTTTTTAGCTCCTTTTTAAATTCAGTTAAAAACTCATCTGGTAATTCATCTACTACATCTAGTCGCCATCCTTTAACTCCCATCTTTATCCATTTATTTAAAACACTTTCTTCATCTTTAATTATGTAGTTCATATATGAAGGTTCTAATTCATTTACGTTTGGTAAGTCTTTAATTCCCCACCAACATTTGTAACCTACCTTAGAATCATCAAAAGTATACCAACTTCTGTATATAGAGTCTTCATTATTATAAGCACCTTTACTATCATAATTATTAAATTTATCAAAATAAATACTGTCAGCTCCTGTATGACTAAATACACCATCAAGTATTATTGATATACCTTTTGCATTAGCTTTTTCTATCAATTCTGAAAATATTTCTTCATCTCCAAACATAGGATCAATCTTTTTATAATCTCCTGTGTTATATTTGTGATTACTAGAAGATTCAAAAACTGGACTTAGATATATAATACTTATTCCAAGTTTCTTAAGGTATCCCAATTTATTAATAATTCCCTTAAGGTTACCTCCATAAAAATCCCATCTTATGATATCTCCATTTTCATCCTTTATATACATAGGATCATCTTCCCAGTTAGCATATATAAAACTATTTTTCTTTGGATTGCTTGGCTTACCGGTTCTATTACCGTTGTTAAATCTATCTACAAATATGTGATATAAAACACCTTCTTTAAACCATGTTGGTGATTTACTTTCTTCGTAAACTGTTAACTGATATTTATTTAAATTATCGAAACTATATTCACAAGCTTCTCCATTTTGTCTTATTTTTCCATAAAATTTCTTCTTATTCTGTCCATCACTATTAACTTCTACTTCAAAATAATAATAATATATCGCTGGAATAAATAATGGTTCTATTTTACATTCATATATATTTTCCTCTTTTTTAATTAGTGGAATTCGTCTTATCTCTTCACTATTTAAGTTTTCATCTTCTTTTGTTATTACTAAATAAATACTGTATACTTCTTCATTTGTATTAACCTTAATATCTGCTCCTTGATTAACTTTTAAGGCTCCAAATGGAGCCTTAAAATATTCATTCCAGGAGTTAAATGATATTGTTTTGCACATCCTCATCACACCCTTTAAACCAAATATCTTCTATATATTCATTTATAGTTCTATCACTAGAGAAAATTCCAGAGTTTGCAATATTTATAAGAGACATCTTATTCCACTTAATTTTATCCTTATAAAGATTACTTATCCTTTGCTGTGCCTCAGCATATTCATCAATATCTCTAAGAACAAAATATTCATCATTATAAGTTATTAATGCATCATAGATTTCCCTACCTTCTTTTCCAAGGCCAGGTATAAATCCATTAACTAAATCATCAACAACTCTTCTTAGCCACTTATTAGAATGATACAAGTCTTTAGATGAATATCCACCATATTTGTCATAATCCAATACTTGTTTAGCACTAAGTCCAAATAAAAACATATTATCTTTGCCTACTTGTTGGCATATTTCCACATTAGCTCCATCTAGTGTAGCTAATGTTAGAGCACCATTCATCATAAACTTCATATTACTAGTTCCTGATGCTTCTTTTGTAGTAGTTGATATTTGTTCACTCACATTAGCTGCCGGAATTATTTTTTCAGCTAGTGATACACCATAATTTTCTATAAATACAACTTTGATTTTGTCTTTTACTCTAGGGTCATTGTTTACTAAATCAGCAACACAATTTATTAATTTTATTATACATTTTGCTAAGTAATATCCTGGTGCTGCCTTTGCTCCAAATATAAAAGTTCGTGGCTGAATATCCAACTCTAAATCCATATTATCTAGTATTTCATGATATAAAGCAAGTACATGCAAAATATTCATAAGTTGTCTTTTATAAGCATGAAGTCTTTTAACTTGAACATCAAATATGGAGTTAGGATCTATTGATATATTATTATTTTCTTTTATATAGTTAGCTAATTTAACCTTATTGTTAAACTTAATCTCTTCTAATCTATTCAATACATTCTCGTCATCCACAAATTTTTCTAATTCTTTTAAATGAGCTGTATCTTTTATCCACTTATTCCCAATCAATTCTGTTATTAAATTAGCTAGTTCTGGATTTGAACTCATAAGCCACCTTCTATGAGATATACCATTTGTTTTATTATTGAACTTATAAGGCTCTTCTTCATAAAAATCCTTTAAAACTTCTTCTTTTAATAATTTAGTATGAAGAGCTGCTACACCATTTACACTATAGCTTGAAACTATACATAAATTAGCCATTCTAATTTCTCCATCATACATAATAGCCATTCTTTTTACCTTATCTTCACCATAACCTTTTTTTCTTAAAGCATTAACATATCTTCTATTAATTTCCTCAATTATCATATACATTCTTGGTAGAAGCTTTTTCATTATACCTTCCGACCATCTTTCTAATGCTTCACATAATATTGTATGGTTTGTATAAGATATTACCCTTGTAGTAATATTCCATGCTTCATCCCAAGATAATCCTTCTTCATCTAATAATATCCTCATCATTTCAGGGATACATAAAGCTGGGTGAGTGTCATTTATATGAATAGCAATTTTATTTGGTAATTCTTGCGGTTTAATTTTATATCTTCTACATTTTCTAAATATATCTTGAATTCCTGCACTAACGAAGAAATATTCTTGCTTTAACCTTAACAATTTGCCTGCATAGTTTGAATCATTTGGATATAAAGTTTGAGAAATTTCTTCTGCATAATACTTATATTTTAATGCATCCTCATAACTAGCCGCTTGATTTTTAGCATATAGAGATGACCTCCCAAAATCTCTTGTTGGTATTTCACTTTTCCATATTCTAAGTGTGTTTATGCATTCATTTTCATAACCAATTATAGGTATATCATAAGGCATTGCCATCACAGGAATATAGTTCTTGTGGGTAACCCTTAGATTACCTTCATCATCTTCTTCCATATCAATTTTTCCTTCATACTTTACTAATACTGCCCTATTTGGTCTAACTGTTTCCCATGAATAAGAACTATTTATAAGCCAATTATCTGGAACTTCAACCTGAGAATTATTTACAAATTTCTGCTCAAATAATCCGTATTTATATCTTATTCCATATCCATGACCACTAATTCCAACGGATGCCATAGAATCAAGAAAGCATGCGGCTAATCTACCCAACCCCCCATTTCCTAGAGCTGGATCTGGTTCTGCTTCAACTATTTCATCTAAATTTATTCCTAGTTCATTTAGACCTTGTCTTATAGTATCTTCAAATCCAAGATTTAATAGGTTAGATTTTAATTGTCTTCCCAGTAAAAATTCTATAGAAAAATAAAATACTGCTTTTTCTTCATATATTCTACTGCCTTCCCAATCCCTTGAAATCATATCTTTTATAACATAACATAATACATTAAAAAGTTCTTCATTGCTTGCTTCTTCAAGGGTTTGAGCATATAAATTATTCATTTTTCTTCTGAAATATTCTTTAAATCGCTTTTTATTTATTGTAATCATTAAATCGCCCCTTTAGCTTATTAAGCCATTAAATATTCTTATATAGTCTTGAGCAGATTTCTTCCAACTATTATCTGTATTCATTGCATTTATAATTAGGTTATTCCAAACCTTTTTATCTTGATACAATCTAATTGCTTTTTGAAGTGTAAAGAACATTTCATGAGCGTTATAATTAGCGAAACTAAATCCATTACCTTCACCTGTATATTTATTATAAGGAGTTACAGTATCTTTAAGTCCACCGGTTTCTCTTACTATTGGGATTGCACCATATCTCATGGCAAGCATTTGCCCTATTCCACAAGGTTCATACAAAGATGGCATCAGAAAAATATCACATGCAGCATAAATTTGCTGTGCAAAGGCGCTATCAAATGTAATTCTTGCAGATAATTTGTTACTAAAATTTGAATTATAATAATTAAACATAGACTGATATTGATGCTCACCTGTACCTAGTACGACCATTTGCAAATTTTCTCTCATTATTTCAGGCATCATATAGTTAATTAAATCTAGGCCTTTTTGTGAAGTTAATCTAGATACAATCCCCACTAAAGGAATATTTGGATTAACTTCTAATCCTAATATTTTTTGTAATTTTATTTTATTTTCTACTTTTTTGTGAATACAATTTACATCAAATTTTTCAAATATAGCTTTGTCTGTAGATGGATCATTTAAATCATAATCGATACCATTTAAAATGCCCTCTAATTTATAAGAGTTTGATTTCAAAAGTCCGTCTAATCCTTCACCATAAAAAGGTGTTTGTATTTCTTCTACATAAGTTTTACTTACAGTCGTAACCTTATCGGCAAAAACAATTCCAGCCTTCATAAAGTTAATATCTCCATAAAATTCTATATTTCCATTATTAAAGTGATCATAAGATATATCAAAAATATTTCCTACTATTTCTTTATTAAATATGCCCTGATATTGTAAATTGTGTATAGTATAAACTGTCTTTATATCCTGATATTTCTTCAAATGAGCATAGTCTTCTTTCAGCAATAATGGTATCATCCCCGTATGCCAATCATTTAAGTTAATAACATCTGGATAAAAATTCAATTTTTCCATAGATGATAATACTGCATTACTAAAAAATGCAAATCGTTCTGGATCATCACCATGTCCATATATACTTGGTTGATCAGACCTCTTAAAATAAAATTCATTATCTATAAAATAAAATGTGACACCATCTAATTCCATGCTTTCTATACCACAATATTGATTTCTCCATCCTACTTTTACACTAAACTCTGCAACCGGTTTAAATTTGTCTTTAAAATATGATGGTATGGTAGAGTATTTCGGCATTATAACCCTTACATCAACCCCTTCTTTTTTTAGAGCTTTTGGAAGGGCATAGGAAACATCTCCTAAACCTCCTGTTTTTACAAATGGCCAGCATTCTGCAGTCACATAAAGTATCTTCATTTATTTTCCCCCTTTTACTCTTAAAGCTTCTGGTTTTTTTCTATGACCATAGGGTAGTCCTTATCTCCTTTTAATTCTTTTCCTTTTGAGATTGTAATATTTTTATCAAATATAACATTTTCTAAAACTACTCCTGGCTCTATTTTGCAATTTTGCATTATTACACAGTTCCTTACTATAGCTCCCTTTCCTACTTCAACCTTTCTAAATAATGTACAGTTTTCAACCGTTCCATCAATTTTACAACCTGTTGCCACAAAGGAATTTTTCACATTAGCATTTTTCATGTATATAGTTGGTGCTTGACTTTTATCCTTAGTAAATATTTTTCTTTCAGAATTAAATAGTTCTGCTGCCACATCATGTCTTAACATTTCTTTACTTGCCTGTGCATAACTTTGAATAGAATTTATACATTTTAAATAATTATTAAACTCATATCCTCCAACTTGTATATTAGATATTTCTCTCTTTATATAGTCTTCAAAATATGAATGAGTTCCCAAACTAGCTATTTTATATATACATTTAATAAAATCAGTTCTTTTCATAATATAAGTTTCCATAGATATGTTTGCACTAGGGAAAGCTCCTATATTTCCACCTATATTTAAAACTCTATTATTACTATCCATATTTAATGTCATACACCCTAAAAAATCTTCATCTGCGTTTGTTATATGTTTATATATAACAGTAATATCATTTTTTGATTGTTTATGATATTTAAGAGCTTCTTTATAATCCATGCTACACAACATATATCCTGGCGCAATAAGTATATATTCTTCTTTACTTTTTTCTATATAATCTATATTTGCTAGTATAGAGTATATATCTCCCGTTCTAAATCCATAATTGTTATTGTACTTAGTATTTTCTGGACTAAATATATAAAGTCCACCTTTTTTCCTGCTCAAATCCCAGTCTTTTCCACTTCCTAAGTGATCCGTTAATGATCTATATTTTTCTTTAGCATAGATTCCAACATTAGTAATACCTGAATTAACCATATTAGATAAAACAAAATCTATAATTCTATATCTACCAGCTATTGGAGTAGACGTTAATGGTCTTGCATAATTTAATATATTTATATTTGGATTGCCTTTTTTATCAAGGTTAATTAATCCCATACATTGATTTTTCATAATCTTCTCCCCCTTTTAAGCTTCAACTTTTTCTTTAGCATTAACTACTTCATACTCTGACACAACACTTATTTCATTTGTATCACTTTTTATCACGGCATTATCCTTAATTACTGCACCTTCCGCTATCATTGCTTTTTCTATTACTACATTCTTACCTATAGTAACATTTGGCATTATTACAGAGTTTCTGATTATGCTTCCCTCTCCAACATCAACCTTATGTGATAAAACCGTATTATCAATTGTTCCTAGTACTGAGCAACCATCTGCTATTAAAGCTTCTTTTATACTGGCATTTTGTCCAATATATTGTGGTGGAAGATCCATCGTATTTGTATATATTCTCCAATTTGAATCGCTTAAATCCACAGCTTCTGGAGTTTTAATCAAATCCATATTTGCTTCCCATAAACTTTGTATAGTACCAACATCTCTCCAATATCCTTTAAAAGGATATGCATACATTTCTTGATTATCTTTTAACATCGCTGGAATTACATCTTTTCCAAAGTCATCAAAACATTCTTTAGTTTTTCTTCCTCTTAAAAAATATTGTTTTAATGTTCTCCAGTTAAATATATATACACCCATGGAAGCTAAATTACTTTTAGGATTCTCAGGTTTTTCTTCAAATTCATATATTTTTTTATCATCATCTGCATTCATTATTCCAAATCTACTTGCCTCATCCCATGGAACTTCTATAACTGCAATTGTAGCTTCTGCATTTTTTTCCTTATGGAACTCCAACATTTTGCTGTAATCCATTTTGTAAATATGATCTCCAGATAAAATTAATACATATTCTGGATCATAATCATCTATAAAGTTCATATTTTTATATATTGCATTTGCTGTACCATTATACCAGTGCCCCTCTTTTTCACTCATATATGGTTGAAGTATATAAACTCCTCCATTTATTCTATCTAAATCCCAATGACTTCCCATTCCAATATGCGAATTTAAAATCCTTGGTCTATATTGTGTAAGTACTCCAACTGTATCTATACCGGAATTAGAACAATTACTTAAAACAAAGTCTATAATTCTATATTTTCCTCCAAATGATACTGCTGGCTTTGCTATTCTTTTTGTGAAAACACCTAATCTTGATCCTTGCCCCCCAGCTAAAATCATTGCTAGCATCTCTTGTTTCATTCAGTTTCCCCCTTTATTAAAGTTCAATTACTCCCATAATTCATTAAGCTTATTTGCCTTTATTACTTATTTAATAAGACTTGTAGATTTATTACTTTTTCTTATTTACTCATTTTTATTATTTATTGGATTAGATTTAAGTTTTATAAATGTAGCTCCCAATGGCGGTACTTTTATTTTTATATGATAAGGTTGATTATGCCATTTGTTATCAATAGCATATAACTCAGTATTTTTCATAGTTTGATTTGATCCCCAGTATTTTTCATCGTCACTATTAAATACTTCTTCATATATATCTAAATAAGGCACTCCAACCTTATAATCGTAGTAAACTACAGGTGTAAAGTTTAAAATACCTATAATAAACTCACCTTCATCTTTACCTTTTCTCATTAATGTAACTATACTTTGATCCTCATTATGAGGGTCTATGAAATCAAATCCTTCATATGAATTATCAATTTCATATAAAGCTTTTTCTTTTCTATATAAATTATTTAATTCTTTTACAAAAACTTTTGTTTTAGCATGCTGTTCTCTATCTAGCAATTGCCACTCCAAACCATAGGCGTATCTCCATTCAAGACCTTGGCCAAATTCTCCTCCCATAAACAATAATTTTTTACCTGGATGTATCATGTAGTAAGAATATAATAATCTTAAACTTGCAAATCTTTGCCATTCATCTCCTGACATTTTATCTAGCAATGACTTTTTGCCATGAACAACCTCATCATGGGATAGTGGTAAAATAAAGTTTTCTGAAAATGCATACATAAATGAAAAAGTTATTAAATTATGATGATGCTTTCTATATATAGGGTCCATCTCCATGTATTTCAAAGTATCATTCATCCACCCCATATTCCATTTATTACTAAACCCTAATCCACCTAAATAAGTAGGTGATGTAACCATTGGCCATGATGTTGATTCTTCAGCTATTATTAATGGATTTTTTATATTCTCATAAACAACTTCATTTAATCGTCTTAGAAAATCTATTCCTTCTATATTTTCTCGTCCTCCATATTTATTTGGTCTCCAATCACCTATATCATAGTCCAAATATAATATGGAGCTAACAGCATCTACCCTAATACCATCCACATGAAACTCTTTAAACCAATACATTACATTTGATAATAAAAAACTATTAACCTCAGGTTTTCCTAAATCAAAGTGAACCGTTCCCCATCCTAAATTTTCTGCTTTTAATGGATCTTCGTATTCAAATTGAGGAGAGCCGTCAAATCTATATAAACCGTGCTCATCCTTACAAAAATGACTATATGCAAAGTCTAATATTATTCCTAAATTATTTTCATGACATTTGTCTACAAATGCTTTAAATTCATCAGGATTACCATGTCTACTTGTAGTAGCATAATACCCTACAGTCTGATATCCCCAACTCATATCTAATGGGTGTTCTGTTATAGGCATTAACTCAATATGTGTATATCCCATATCTTTTGCATAATCAATCATTTCATATAACTCTTCAAATGAGAAAAACCCCCCGTCCCATTTTCTCTTCCAGGAACCTAGATGAACCTCATATATATTCATAGGTTCATTATTTGTTATTATCTTATTCTTTTTTTCTAAATATTTTTTATCTTTCCACTTATAATCTATTCCCTCATATACTACTGATGCTGTTTTAGGTCTTAATTCAGAAAATGTACCATATGGATCTGATTTTAATCGGCTTACTCCATCACATCCAACCACATTGTATTTATAAATTTCCCCTTCCCCTAGATCTGTAGTAAATATTGACCAAATACCACTATCATACATGTTTGTTAAAGAATGGGATGTTTCATTCCAATTATTAAAATCCCCCACTAGATATACAGCTTTTGCATTTGGTGCCCATACAGCAAAAGAATTTCCAACTTCCCCTTTATATTCCACTTTATGATTTCCAAGAAATTTATAACTATCTAAAGAATTTCCTGAAATAAATTTGTCTATTTTTTCTTTAGTAATTATGTCTAAATATTTAATCTTAATCCCCCCAAATGATAATTTTTTGCATCTTATATATTTCTAGTAAAATCTAAATCCCCCTTTTTTTTTATAAAATTTTAACTAACTTTATTCAATTTTTACAACGGTTAATTTTAGTTATAATTCGTACTAAAATTAACAATTAGTTTTTTTTAAAATTAATTGTATATCACTTTATTAAAAATTTCCATATATTTTTTACCAATTGTACACTTTTTATAAGACAAAAAAATACTCTAAAGATCTATTGTCTTTAGAGTATCTTCGTTTAATTATTTATTATTCTTATCGCTACTTAAAACTTCTTTAATTCCTTTAAAAGAACCTAAGAAATTAACTGTTTCTGATGGAAGAACAAGTTTAGTAGAATCACTTTCTGCAAGTTTTTCAAGAGCCTCCATAGATTTAAGAGCTAACATATTATCATCAATGTCAGATTCTTTCATTGCTTGGAATACATTTTTAATTATAGTTGCTTCACCTTCTGCCTTGGCCTGAGCAATCTGTCTTATAGATTCTGCTTCCCCTTGAGCTCTAAGTATACGAGATTGTTTTTCTCCTTCTGCTTCTCTAACCATTGCTTCCTTTTGAGCTTCTGCTCTAAGTATCGCTGATTGCTTTTCTCCTTCTGCTTGAAGTATTGACGCTGCTTTATTCCCCTCTGCTTGAAGTATTGACTCTCTTCTTTCTCTTTCTGCTCTCATTTGTTTTTCCATTGCAACTTGTATATCTTGTGGTGGCATTATGTTTTTAAGCTCTACCCTATTAACTTTTATACCCCATTTATCAGTTGCTTCATCTAGTATAGATCTCATTTTTGTATTTATTAAATCCCTCGATGTAAGAGTTTCATCTAAATCTAACTCCCCTATTATATTTCTAAGAGTTGTTGCAGTTAAATTTTCTATGGCAGATATTGGATTTGATATTTCAAATACATATCTAACAGGATCTGTAACTTGGAAATAAACTACTGTATCTATTTGCATAGTTACATTATCTTTTGTTATAACTGGCTGTGGTGGAAAATCAACCACATTTTCTCTCAAATCAATAACATAAGCCATTTGATCTAAGAATGGTATTAAAAAGTGAACTCCTGTATCAGCTTTTTTGTGAAACTTACCAAGCCTAATTACTATACCGACTTTTGATTGTTTAATGACTTTTACACAACTTAAACTTAGAACTACTACTATAAGTATTATGACTACTAATTTTATCATACCTTTTTCTCCTTTTTATAAATTTATAATTAATTTTATTAATTACTTCTCTTCTTGATTGTTAACAGGTTTTACAACTAACTTGACACCCTCTATTCTTATTACCTTAACTAATTGTCCTACTTGAATTTTTTCACCATCTTCAGATATAGCCGTCCAATCTTCTCCTGTCAATGTTACAATTCCTGTCATATATTGAGGTATTTCTTCTTTAACAATACCTGTTTTTTGCTCTATACCTTGTAAATTTGTGTTATATTTATAGGTTTTATCTTTATCCACAAAGTATTTTGTAAATACAACTAATAAAGTAATTGAAATAGCAGCAAATAATGCTATCTGAATTATTATGCTTTCTATAAATGTACTTAAAACCATTAAAATTAAGGCCCCTATACTAAACCATACTAAAGTTAAACTTGTTGTCATTAATTCAGCTATTCCAAATGCTACTGCAACAATTAACCACACTGTATTCATTATATCCCTCTTCTCCATTTAGAAATTCATTTTCTTTATAATAGTATAACAATATAAATATTGGTAATAGTTACAAATTAATTTCAATATCAAACTCATTCATAATACTAGGAATTTCATTTATAATTTGTGTTGCATTTACTGTATATAGTTTTTTAGATAAAATATCACCTATGTATCCATGTATATATGCTGCACACACTACTGCATTAAATATTTCTAGCCCTTGCCCAATAAAAGAAGTTATCATACCAAGCAAACAGTCTCCCATACCTCCATTTGCCATGGCGCTATTACCAGTTGGATTTATATATAAAATGTTTCCATCGGTGATAATAGTCTCATAACCTTTGAGTAAAACTATTATATTATTTTCTTTTGCAAATTCTTTTGCTACATCTAGTCTATTTTCTTTTATATATGAAATTGACTTTCCTGTTAATCTAGACATCTCACCCAAATGGGGCGTTATTATGATCCTATTTTCACACTTCTTTAATATATTTATATTATTTTTTAGCACATTTAGTCCATCTGCATCTATTATCATAGGACAGTTGCTCTTATTTAAAACATATTCTAATCTTTCTAATGTTAATTTATTGTCTCCCATTCCACACCCAAATCCTATGGCACTAGAAGTTTCAATTAATTTGTTGATTCGATTTTCCTCTTTATAATTGGCAGTCATTCCTTCACTTACTTTTGAACTAATTATATCTTGTATATCTTCATCGCAAACTAAAGTAACTAATCCACTGCCACTTTTAATAGCCGCCTCACTAGCAATAAATGCAGCTCCAGAAAATCCCTTTGATCCGGCGAATATAGTAACCTTACCAAAATTGTTTTTAAAACTAAATTTATTTTTTGATTTTATATTGCCTTTAACAAAATCTATCGATGTAATATATTCATTGTCATCATATTTTTTTATTATATGCTCAGGTATTCCTACGTGCTCTACTACCACATCTCCAATATATTCTTTTGTTTCATACTTTAAAAAACCTCTTTTATAAAACTCAAATGATATTGTTTTATCAGCTTTTATACATACTCCTAAAATTTCACCTGTGGTTGCATTTATTCCAGATGGTACATCTATAGAGTAAACTAAATTCTTATTTGTATTTATAATATTTATAATATCCTTAAAAACACCTTTAACTTCTCTTTCTAAACCAGTTCCAAAAATGCAGTCAACTAATACATCACTATTTTTTATACTAGTCTTTAACTCTTCTAATATATTGATATTTTCTCCTTTTATATCTAAAGTTCTACAAGATATATTCATAGCCTTTAGTATATCTAAATTGGTTTTTGAACATGGTGTGATTTTTTCCATACTTCCAACTACAAATACCTTTACATCCTTCCCCCTAGCTTTTAATTGTCTTGCTATTCCAAGACCATCTCCACCATTATTTCCTACACCACTAACAACTATATACTTATCATATAAATCCATATCTAAATGCTTAATTGCTGATAATATGGCATTTTCCATCATAACTATTAGAGGAATTTTGTACTCATTAACACAAACCTCATCTAGTCTCTTAGTTGACATAGAAGTTCCTATTCTCATTTACATCACCTCTTAATGTAAGTATATTTTACTTATTTAAAATACTTGCATCTATTTTTTATACATTCCTTATTATACTCTTTGAATTCACACTTAAAGTTTTCTTCTTTTTCTAATTTCACTTGAAAATATTCATCAATAAAGTCTATAGCTGTTTCCATAGCAATATTAGATACCCTTTTACAGCACCTTGGTCCACCATAGTCACTTATTATTTTCAAAGTTTTTGATGTTATCAAATTACTTAGTGACCATTCTTCATTACATAATGGTGTAGCATTTAATATTACACTCATAAAAATTCCATTTCCTATACCACTTCCACAAGCACCATAAAAACCACAAAATCCCCCTAATACATTCTTTGCTCTCTTTTCAATTTCATCTAAGTATTCACCCTTTTTATATTCTTCTCCTATTGTGTTTAAATATGCCGTAGTAAGTACTGCTGGAACTAAAAAATGATGTTCAGGGCCATGCATTTTTATGGATGGATGATATTCCAAAGATCTTGCCATTATAAAGGGATTTTTTTCTTTTGAGTTTATTAAATAAGTTTTAATTATTTTATTTGCATCATTGCTATGGCATATATCACATACATAATGTCCATTTTCACATGATGTAGTAGAGTAAAATTCTTTATCACAATAATAACATTTCATTTTTTTACTTTCATTAAAATATACAAGTTCTTTATTACAAATTAAACAATTAGATTTATTCATTTTTATTAAAAATCCTTTCATATTTAATTCTTCTTATAAGAAATAGTAATTCTTTTAATATAAAAAATAAAGGATAAATTGTATTAATCAATTTATCCTTTATCTTTATTAGTATAAAGTTTTAATGTTCTGTAAGTCTACTTTCTTCCATTTTTTTAGTAAACTTAGATAACATTTTATTAATAGGTCCTTTTAATATAACATTTAATATCACGGCTAAAACTAAGAATATTAAAAGTACAATTATATCTTTAGTTAAATTAGGTTTGTATATTCCTGCTACTGTCTCTCTTAAAGCTGCTATTCCATAAGTAAATGGTAGGAACGGGTTAACATTTTGGAAGAATTTTGGTGTTACTTGTATTGGGAATGTTCCTCCAGAGCCAGCAACCTGTATTACTAATAAAACTACTGCAATAGCCTTTCCTACATTTCCAAATACAGATACTAATGAGTAAACTATAAATGTAAATACTAAGCTAATGAGTAATGATAATGATATAAATACAGCTGGATTTGTTACAGTAACGCCTAAGAAATATATATCTCCAGCACTTACTATTAATGCTTGCAATAATGCTATTGTTAAAAATGTAATACCCCTACCAAAATAAACTTGATAAGGCTTGTATTCACCATATACTTCTGTTGTTAACAGTGAAGTTAAAAGTAAAACACCCACCCAAAGACTAAGAACTGTATAGAATGGTGTCATTGCTGCACCATAGTTCTCCATTGGATATAAGGAATTTGATACTAACTCTACTGGTTCTTCTAAGAAGTTAGCTTGTTCAATTATGTCATTTTTTAAGAAACTAATTAAATCATCCATTTCTTTACTATTATTCACTGTAGATAAAGCTGTTACTAACTTATCTAGAACTGATTTAGCCTCTGGAACTTTCTCTTTTATATAAGCAACTGATTCATCTGCATCTCCTGAAAAATTAAGTGCAGTGTCTAATATATTATTGATTTTTGGAAGTTTATCTTCTGCTTTTTCTAGTAATGTTATAACATCGCCAGATACAGACATTCCTTTATCAAATATTTCATTAAGTGGAGCAACTATCTGTGTATCGTAACTATTTAATAAGTTCCCTGTAATATTATTTACATCATTTAATACAGTTAGTATCCCATTTAAATTATCTAATGATGGTGTTTGTCCATTATTTAATTGCTCTTTAATACTTGCTAAAACCTTTTTCACAGAATTAAGATTACTATTTATTCCATTAATAGAATCTATAGTTCCTTGAAGAGAGGTCCCTGGAGTTATTTTATCTAGTTTAGTCAAAAACTCTCCTAAAGTAGCAGATATAGATGATAAGCTATTAACTTTGTCATAAAGTCCATCTACTAACTCAGGTGCATTCTCATATCCTTCTTGTATAGCTGTTATTAAATCTCCTATACCGCTAGCTACTGATGATGATACGTCATTTATTATTTTTATATCATTTTTTATAGTTGGCGCGATGTCATTCATGCTAGTTTTTGTTCCTTGTAAAAACTCTTTTACATCTCCAGATAAATTAATAGAATTCTTTAGTGTTGATTCTATTATTGGCATATCATTTTGAAGTAGTTTAACTATTTCAGTAATCTGACTAGATGCATCACTAGCTGTATTTAAAATGTTATCTATTTTACCAAATTTGCCTTGAACTTCAACTAAAGAGTTTTCTATTTTAGTAAGCATGGGAAGATTTTCTTCCAATGATATTCCTAGATCATTTAAGGTTTCAAAAACTGCTTCACTAGCTATTTTTACAACAGTTTTATTAACTTGTAACTGTATTGTTGATGCACCTTTCTCTGTTATTTTAGGCGCAATTGCATTTATTTTTTCATTTACTGTATATACTATCTCTGCTTTATTTATATCTTTGCTTAATACAGATATAATGTTTTTTGAAAAGTCTTTTGTAATTTCTATTGAAGCATAATATTTGCCTGTCTCTACACCTTTTTTTGCTTCTTCTTCATTAACAAATTTCCAGCCTAAGGAATTATTATCTTTTAGTTGATCAACTAATCTATCTCCCATATTCAAATCTTTATCAAATAAAGTTGTTCCTTTGTCATTGTTTACTACTGCCACAGATATATTAGATGTATTGCCATAAGGATCCCAAGAGGCCTTTATATTAAACCAAGCGTATAAAGATGGTAATATTGCAAGTCCTATTAATACGATTATTAGTGCTATATTCGAAGATATATCTTTTAAATCATCTCGAAATATTTTGATTATATTTTTCATAGGTATTCCTCCATTAAGTTGTAAGTTAAAAGTGTCTTTTTTAGATACAAACTTATTTTTTGATTAATTTTTAATATTTATACAGAAATTCCCCAT
>NZ_JANKBY010000369.1:0-3172 GCF_024621905.1 Terrisporobacter muris | reverse complement strand
AAATAAAAATCGAAATAATATTTTAACATAAAAATAAAAATTATACAAATACAGAGATATAGATAAAATATATAGTTATAAAATAACAAAATGGAGGAAAATTTATGGAATTTTGGTATACAGAAGAATGGACAGATAATGTACGTTTTTCCATAAAGGTTGATAAACAACTTTTTAGTGGACAGTCAGATTTTCAAAGGGTGGATGTTTTTGAGAGTAAAGAATATGGGAAATTCTTAACATTAGATGGATTAATGATGGTAACTTATAAAGATGAATTTATTTATCATGATATGATAGTTCATACTCCAATGTCTACTAATATGAATATTAAAAATGTATTAGTTATAGGTGGTGGAGATGGAGGAACAGTAAGAGAGCTTACTAGATATCCTCAAATTGAAAATATAGATATGGTTGAAATAGATAAGATGGTAGTAGATGTATCAAGAGAATTTATAGATATTTGTGCATGCAAATTAGATGATGAAAGAGTTAACTTATATTACGAAGATGGGGTTGCTTTTGTTAAAAACTCTAAAGATAAGACTTATGACTTAATAATAGTTGATTCAACTGATCCAATAGGTCCAGGAGAAGGATTATTTTCAGTTGATTTCTATAATAATTGTTACAGAATATTGTCTGACGAAGGAATTCTTGTAAATCAAAATGAAAGTCCATATTTTGACTTTAATGCAAAAGAAATGAAAAGAGCTTATGAAAAAATAAATAATCTATTCCCGATAGCTAAAGTTTATCAAGCACATATTCCGACATATCCATCTGGACATTGGTTATTTGGATTTGCATCAAAAAAATATGATCCTATAAAAGATCAAAATAGAGAAAGATGGGAAGCTTTAAAATTAAAAACTAAATATTACAATAGTGATATTCATGTTGGAGCTTTTATGTTGCCTCAATATGTAAAGGATATGTTAAATGAAAAATAATAGATTTTACAATGTTGGACAATTTATGGAAATGGAATGTGATTATGAAGAATCAGATGTGATAGTATTTGGAGCTGGATTTGATGGAACTACTTCTAATAGACCGGGGACTAGATTTGCAAGTAGTGCCATGAGAGGTGAATTTTATGGACTTGAAACATATAGTCCACTATTGGGATTAGATTTACAAGATTTTAATATATGTGATATGGGTGATTTAGAGTTAAGTATAGGTAATACTGATAAAGTGTTAAATGAAATTTATGAAGGAACTAAAGAAATACTTAATGATGATAAATTTCCATTTATGATAGGAGGAGAACATTTAGTTACTCTTCCTGTATTTAAAGCAATTAGTGAAAAATATGGTGATGTATATGTACTTCATTTTGATGCACATACAGATTTACGAGAAGAATATAATAATGATAAAAATTCTCATGCAACAGTAATAAAAAGAATTTGGGATATAACAGGTGATGGGAAAATATTTCAATTTGGAATAAGATCAGGGACAAGAGAAGAGTTTGATTTTGCTTTAAAAGAAAGACATACGTATATGGAAACTCATACCATAGATACTTTTTGGAAGATAGTATCTACATTAGGTGGTAAAAATGTTTATTTAACAATAGATTTGGATGTATTAGATCCATCCATATTCCCAGGAACAGGAACGCCAGAACCTGGAGGAATAACATATAGAATGTTTGAACAAATATTTAAAATACTAAAAAATTCAAATATAAATTTAGTGGGTTGCGACATAGTAGAACTTAGTCCTGATTATGATAGAAGTAACGTATCTACAATTGTAGCATGCAAAATACTAAGAGAACTATCCTTAGTTGCGTCCGATAATTTAATAAAAAATCGTGAAAAAAAGAAAAAAAAATAAACTTATATAAGGAGAGAAACATGACGAGACATTTATTTACATCAGAATCAGTTACAGAGGGACATCCAGATAAAATATGTGATCAAATATCAGATGCCATATTAGATGAATTATTAAAACAAGACCCACTATCAAGGGTTGCTTGTGAAACTACTGTTACGACGGGACTTGTATTGGTAGCAGGAGAAATAAGCACAAATGCATATGTTGATATACCTAAAGTTGTAAGAGAAACAATAAGAGAAATAGGATATGATAGAGCAAAATATGGATTTGATTGTGATACATGCGGTGTGCTAACAGCTATAGATGAACAATCATCAGATATTGCCATGGGGGTAGATGAATCCTTAGAAAATAGAACCGGTGAACAAGGTGAAGATGAAATAGAAGCTATAGGAGCGGGAGATCAAGGTATAATGTTTGGTTTTGCGTGCAACGAAACAGAAGAACTAATGCCATTACCTATATCTTTAGCTCATAAATTATCAAGAAAATTAACAGAAGTTAGAAAAAACGGAACTTTAGATTTCTTAAGACCGGATGGTAAAACTCAAGTAACTGTAGAATACGAAGGAAATACTCCTCTTAGAGTTCATACTATACTTATATCTACTCAACACAGCGAAGATGTGGAAACTGAAACAATAAGAGAAAATTTAATAGAAAAAGTGATAAAAGAAGTAATACCATCTAACTTATTAGATGAAGAAACTAAAATATATATAAATCCAACGGGAAGATTTGTTATAGGTGGACCTCAAGGTGATACAGGTCTTACAGGAAGAAAAATAATAATAGATACTTATGGTGGATATTCAAGACATGGTGGAGGAGCATTCTCAGGAAAAGATGCAACTAAAGTTGATAGATCAGCTGCTTATGCAGCAAGATATGTGGCTAAAAATATAGTTGCAGCGGGACTTGCTGATAAATGTGAAATAGAACTAGCTTATGCTATAGGTGTAGCAAGACCTCTATCTATATTTGTTGATACTTTTGGAACAGGTAAAGTTTCTGATGAAGTATTAGTTGAGCTTATAAATAAGCATTTTGATTTGAGACCAGGTGCAATAATTCGAGATTTAGAACTTAGAAAGCCTATATTTAAAAATACAGCAGCATATGGACATTTTGGTAGAAATGACTTAGATGTTGCTTGGGAAAAGACTGATAAGGCAGACTTACTTAAATTAGATGTTTTAAATAAATAATAAAAGACGAATTAGTTATTTTTATAGCTGATTCGTTTTTTTGATATATTGAAATGATTTTATATAAAAATAGAAATAAGGTATAATAAGTTGTAGTTAATAAA
>NZ_JANKBY010000368.1:0-3130 GCF_024621905.1 Terrisporobacter muris | reverse complement strand
ATCTTCAGATATAGTAATGATATCTTACAGGAAATATAAAGTATTTCGTCTAGCATTGCTAAGAAGAAGTGAATTTTTATAATAAAATGAGGTAAAATTAATGAATGATGTACAAATTTCAAAAAATATTTGTGAATATAGAAAAAGAAAAGGATTAACTATAAAGGAGCTTGCACAGCTTACAGGTGTAACATCTTCTTTACTTAGTCAAATAGAAAAAGGAACTGCAAATCCATCAATAAATACTATTAAGCAAATTTCAAATGCATTAGAGATTCCTTTGTTTAATTTTTTTATTGATGATAGCTATACAGAAAATTTAGTTGTAAGAAAAGATAAAAGAAAGAAAATGGTATTTAGTGAAGATGATAATTTTGCATATGAGTTACTAACACCTAATCTACAAGGTGATATAGAATTTGTTCTTATGACAATACCAGCTAATGAATCTTCATCAAGTGAGCAATTTAGTCATAAAGGAGAAGAGGTTGTATATGTAATGAAAGGGAAAGTGGACCTTCATATGATGAACACAGTTATAGAATTAAACTGTGGAGATAGTGTTAAGATTCCAACATTGTCACAACATAAGTGGGAAAATAGAAGTAATGAAGAGTGTCAGGTAATATTTGCAGTTACACCACCATCTTTTTAATAAAAAATTAATATATTGCTAAAGTGAAATTATTAAAAAGTAAATTTAATAAAATAGGAGATTTAAATGTTAGCTCAAGAAAGATATGAATACATAATAGAAACTCTAAATAGAGATTGTGCAGTTAAAGTATCCAAATTAATTAAAGAACTAAATGTATCAATAGAAACAATTAGAAGAGACTTGGAACATTTAGAAAAAGAAGGAGTATTGCAACGAGTTTATGGGGGAGCCATTCTCAAAAAGGTTTCAGTTGATAAACTTAGCTTTGATAAAAGAGAAGAAGAGTTTAGAAAAGAAAAAATAGAAATAGCCAATATTGCAACAAGGTATATAAGTGAAGGGCAATCTATAGCACTAAATGATAGTACAACAAATGTAGAAATTGCAAAAAATATTAGAAATAAATTTACTAATTTAACAGTAGTAACTAATTCGTTAGTTATTGCAACGGAATTAGCAAATAATAAAGGTATTAAAGTTATATTAGCTGGTGGGATTTTAGATAATAAAGAATATGCTTTTTATGGTCAATTAGCTCAAAATATATTAGAAAACTTTGTAGTGGATAGATCATTTATAGGTGTAGGGGGAGTATCTTTAAATAGAGGTATTAGCGATTATGATTTTGATACGGCACAAATACAAAAAATTATGATGAAAACATCAAAAGAAGTAATTATTTTAGCAGATAGTAGTAAAATAGAAAATGTTTCTTTGACAAAGGTAGGACATATTGATGATGTTAATTTAATAATAACTGACAGCAATATAAATCAAAATATTTTAGATAAATATTTAAAAAATGGTATAGAGATAATTTGTAAATAATAAAAACATGCACAGAAAAGCAACTCAAATCATTGGTGAGTTGTTTTTTTGTGCATGTTTTATGGAAATAACACATAAAAATACACATAAATACAAAAAAATACTTGAAATCACACAAAACACTTTATATAATAAAAAAAGAAAATGATTTCTTAAAAAACTAACTATAAAGATATCTTAAATAAATAATAGTTGCAGGAAAATAATCATTAATAAAATTATGAAGGAGTTAGAACATTGAACAGTAAAAAAGAAAATATTAAAAAATGGATTACATTTATAATCTTAACACTAGGCGCGGGAACAATATATAAGTTATGTTTCTTAAAAGATGCATTTTATGGTCCAATGCAAGAATATTTAGGTCTTACACATACACAATTAGGCAATGCAATGTCTATAAGTGGTGCTGTAACTACTGTAGGATTCATACTAGCCGTATGGTTGTCAGATAGAGTATCTAAAAGAATTTTATTACCAGCAGGTCTTATAGGATGTGGTCTTTTAGGTTTATGGTTAGCTACTTTACCAGGTTACAATGAAGTATTAATAATTTGGGCATTATTTGCATTAACAAATGATATGGTATTCTGGCCAGTTTTACTTAAATGTGTTAAATCGCTAGGAAGTAAAGAAGAACAAGGTAGAATGTTTGGATACTTTGAAGCAAGTAGAGGTCTTGTAGATACAATAGTGGCTTTTTCAGCTTTAGGAATATTTGCTTATTTTGGTTCAGGTAAATTAGGATTTGTAAATTCTATATTATTCTACTCTATAACAGTTATAGTTGTAGGTGTATTAGCATTCTTCTTCATTGAAGATGATAAAAAAACAGAGTCAGTTGATGGAAAAGAAACTAAAAAAGTTAAAGTTTCTCCTATAGTTGCATTAAAAACAAAAGAAATATGGTTAGCAGCATTTACTACATTCTTTGTTTATGCAGTATTCTGTGGAATAACTTATTTCATACCTTTCTTAGAAAATATATATGCTTTACCAGTTGCTTTAGTTGGAGCATATGGAGTTATAAATCAGTATGGTTTAAAAATGGTTGGTGGTCCAATAGGTGGATACTTAGCAGATAAGAAGTTCCATTCACCAGCAAAATACTTAAGAGCAGCATTTATAGCATGTATAGTTGTTTTAATAATAATGGTTATAGCACCACATAGTTCATTAAATGTTTACTTAGGAATGGCTATGACATTGACTTTTGGAGCAATAGTATTCTCAATGAAAGCTACATATTTTGCACCAATGGGTGAAATAAATATATCAGATGATATAACAGGGGCAGCAATGTCTATAGGAAGTTTCATAGGATATGCACCAGGTATGTTTGCTTACTCATTATATGGAAGTGTATTAGATAATAATCCAGGACTTGCAGGATATAGAATGGTATTTATGATGATGATAGGATTTGCCATATTAGGAGTTGTTGTAAGTACATTATTAATAAATGCAATAAAGAAAAATAATAAACTAGAAGAAAAAGTTGCTTAAAATATAAAAAATAGCTTTGGTTTATTTAACCGAAGCTATTTTTTATAAAATATACACTAATAATAGTCTTGTAAAACTTCCCAAATAACAAGTGATGTATATTAAATATTTAACTGTATAATGTTAATAATCTATACT
>NZ_JANKBY010000367.1:0-3109 GCF_024621905.1 Terrisporobacter muris | reverse complement strand
TTGCCTTATTTATTTAAATATTTTAATTTAGAAAACTAATTGCTATTTTATGTCTAGCTAAATTCTTCACTTTCTTCGTTTGACTTTAAACATAAGGTTATAACTTGCCTAAACTCTATTTCATTTAATTGTGCTTTATCTAATCCTTTAGATACCCACATTTTACTATCCCTAATTTCATCCATAGGGCTGTATTTTCCCAGCCACTTATCAGAGCTTTCAAAATCTTTATCGTGATATATGGTGGAAATCAGGCCTTCTTCTAGTCTGTGTCTTTCTTTCACGTCCTCAACTTCAAAACATACAAATTCAAATCTTTCTTTCATATAATTACTTATCTTTTCTTCTAAGGTTGATTCAACTTCCATATCTCTAAGTTCTGCATACTTACTTTCATTGACTTTATCATTAAAATTGATATTCCAAATATATAAGTAATAATGTTCATTATAAGATAAGATAGATTTTCCTATATTCTTCCTAAAAAAGCTACTATCTTTAAAACCATTTTTATAGTGATTCTTAATTCTCACAATTAATTTATTGTCATTATCATGAGTTCCTATCCTTACGATTCTATCCATATCCTTATATTTTTCTTTTTTGTCTAAAACTATATAAATACCATTAGTAAATGGAATTTCATCAAGATTATTATAATTATATCTTTTCATGGAATTAAAAAGTATATGTAATTTTTCCCCATATGAAATTTTACATCCATGCCCTTCATCTAACTCTTCTCTTAAGAAGTTAATCTTATCCTCAACAGATAAATTATTAAAGGGTGTGCCTACTTTTTTTAAAAACTTTATATAATTTTTATAATAGCTTCTATCTGCTAAAATAATATACTCATCTTCATGTATATCAGTAAAATTATTTAACTGCTCTAAAATCTCAAGAGACCATAATCTATTTTCCATCTCACTTCTAAAACTAGCTGACTCATTATAAGATGGTGTATAATCTCTTTCTTTTACAAGCCCATATCTTGAGGTTAGTATGTAAATTTCGTCTGCAATCTTTTTTCCATAATCCATGGATAGCTTAAACAGTTGACTTTCTTTATCTATATCCTTAACTAAATTAAATCCAGTCTTCTTCCCATTGGCGCATGATATTAATACAATTTTACTCAATAACATTCCCCCCTATTTTACAATACATAAAACATTATTCCAAGTAAATGAGCTATACTTCCAAGTAATACAAATACATGGAAAATGCAATGCATATAACTTTTATTTCTTCCTATTCCATATAAAACAGCTCCAACTGTATAGAAAATTCCCCCTGCTAAAATATACATAAATCCATTCCAAGTAAGAGCTTCAATAGCTACTGGAATTACTACAATTATTCCCCAGCCCATTACCAAATTACATATCATAGCAAATACAGCATACTTTTTTAAATCAATTGCATTAAAAATTATAGCTACTATTGCAAGAGACCACTCTATAATAAATACTCCCCATCCTACAGTTGAGTTTACTGGCTTTATAGCACATAGTGCAATTGGAGTATATGTACCTGCTATTAAAATATAAATAGCACAATGATCTAATACCTGGAAAACTCTCTTTGCAATACCATCTTTTAGGCCATGATATATGGACGACATAGAGTACAATAAAATCATTGTGATGCCATATACTACGGATGTAGCTATGGCTATAATATTGTGATGCCATGCAGAAATTGCTACACATAAAACTAGGCCTATTACACCAATAGCACCACCTACTATATGAGATATATAATTAAATCTCTCCTCTGCTATAGAATAGTTAGGTAACTTTCTATCAATTAACTTTGTTCTCATATTATTCCTCCTACTTCTTTTCAAATCCTTCTTATACAAATATCTGTATTTTTATTTTTACACATTAATTATAGTACACTCTTCAACTTTCCAATTCCTTCTTATACGAAAATTCTAATTAATACTTTATGATATTTAAACTAAATTATCATATTTTATTTTGAATGTCAAAACTTTTGCTTTACAATATTTTTTCTTGATGATAGTATATTTTATAGTAACAAAAATTTGGAGGATTAAAAAATGATAAAAATAGTATGTGATAGTATTTCTGATTTACCACAGGAAATACTTGCGAAATATAATGTTGATATAGTACCTTTAACAGTAATTTTCAATGGTACAGAGTATTTAGACGGAGAAAATTTAACAACTAAAGAATTTTATAAAATGCTTAGAGAAAGTAATAGCATGCCAAAAACTTCTCAAGCCACATATATACAGTTTAAATCTATATTTGAAAAATATGATACAGATACAGAAATAATTTATATTGCTGGATCATCAAAAGCTTCTGGAACTTATCAAAGTGCAATGTTAGCTAAAAATGATGGCCATGATAATGTATTCATATTTGATACTGAAAACCTAGCTATAGGGAGTGCTCTATTTGTAATAAAAGCTTGCGAAATGGTTGAGTCGGGTCACTCTGTTCAAGAGATTCTTTCTACTTTAGAAAAATATAAAAATAATGTTGAAGTTACTTTCTCAGTTGATACTTTAGAATATTTAAAAATGGGAGGAAGAATTTCTTCTACTAAAGCCGCACTTGGAAATTTATTATCGATTAAACCTATTTTAGAAGTTAAAGATGGTTTAGTGGCACAAAAATCCCAAGTTAGAGGTAAAAAACAGATTTATTCAACTTTAGCAAAAACTATTGTAAATAGATTTGGTAAAGATTTAAAAGAAAAAACTATTATTATTGGTTGTGGAGATAATCAAGAAGATTTAGAAATAATGAAAGAAGCTTTAGAAAAGGAAGCAGAAGTTAAAAACATTTATTATGTTAATATAGGATGTGTTATCTGCTCTCATTCTGGGCCAGGCGTTATGGGAATATCTTGCATGTAATAAAAAAAAATCAAAATAGACTTAGATAGCTGCCAAGTATTCTATCTAAGACTATTTTGATTTAAAATAATACGGCTTTTAATATGTTTTTAGAATTATTTATATTACAGTCCAAGTAATATTGTTAATCCCTTATATCATTTATATATATAGTGTACATTATAAATAATTTCATGTAAGTTGTCTAAACAACACTATTCAAGAAGA
>NZ_JANKBY010000366.1:0-3192 GCF_024621905.1 Terrisporobacter muris | reverse complement strand
ATATCAAGTTCTAGCTTATCAACCTTGTTATATACTATGATTGTTTTCTTATCACCAACATCTAAATCTTTTAAAACAGATTCTGTTGTTTGTTTTTGAAGTTCGTAACTGCTGTTAAATCTTTTTAATACCTTTATAATAGCTTTCACCACAAATCTATTTAATATATATAAATCCTTTAGTAGATTTTACTTCTACTTGTTTACCTAAATAAACTTCTAATACATCCGAATATTTTTCAAAATCTATTTTTCCAAGACCTATAGGGCACCATATTTTATAAACGTTCTCTTCTTTTTGCAAAATTGTTTCTACTACCTTTGGATATTCTTTATCCTTATTGCAAAGTCCCACTTTGTTAAAAAATATATCTAATGGGGACTTTTCTTCTTCTTTTCTAAATGCTTTTACTACAATTTCTCCAGTTGCCCAAATACCATCAAATATTATTTGAAGTAAATTTCCATCACTGCTCATTTAATCTCCTCCTATTTTAAATTCTCATTAACTTTCATAACACTTTTCCTTCACTTCTAAATTTTCATAATACGTTTTTATATTTCTACAATAATTGGAAAATGATCTGAATAAAATACTTCATCAACTTCATATGATTTTATATTTATTATTTTACTTACAAAAACATAATCAATCCTGGATATTTTAAAAGTTGGATAAAAATCCTTACACAAGTATTGAGCCACATCTTTATATGAAACTAAACTAATATTTTTCTCATTAAAATCACCACAAATCACAATATTTTTCTTTTGCATTTTTGCAAAATCTAAAATTTCACTTATTTGAGTTTTCCTTTCGTCATTATCTAACCCCAAGTGAGTATTTATAAAAATTTCATCACCTATATCTATACTCAATAGTCCTCTTTGCTCCTTTTTGCTACTTAATAATACATGTTCACTACGAGCTATTTTATTTTTACTTAGTATACATATTCCAAATTTCATCTTCTTATTATTTACATGCAATCCAAATACCCCATCCATTTTTAACAGCTTTTTCATGAGCTTAAATTGATAATATAAAACTTCCTGAAGACAAATAACATCACAATCCAAAGATTTTAAGTAATCTATAAGTTGAAATAAAGTTACCCTTCTAAATTCATCTGTACCTTTATGTATGTTGTAACAAATTAACTTCAAATTTTATCACCCCAATTATATTTTCCATTACAAAATAATATTCATAAATTATTATAATTATCCTTTTATTCTAAAAATTTTTACATAATAAAAAGAAGACAAATAAATTGTCTTCTCCGTAAATAGAATTATCTATATATTTTATTATAATATTAAAGCTTATAGTATCTTCAAGACTAGAATCTAAAGTCTCTTTCTCCATTTGATATTTTAACTAATCTTTCTTCCACTATATTTCTTACTTTATCTTTAGGTATTTTTTTAACTTCTTTTGAAATTAATTCTTCTCCTACTTGTTTTGTATTATCACTTGCATAATCTTCTAAGTACTCTTTTAATGTCATAAGTGCATTTGGTTGGCAACAATTTGCTATTTGTCCACTTTTACATAGCGACATAAATCTGTCCCCTGTTCTTCCCTCTCTGTAACAAGCAGTACAAAAACTTGGAATATAGTTCATATCTAATAACCAGTTAACAACTTCATCTAAAGTTCTATCATCATCTACGTCAAATTGTGCACTCGTAACTTCTTCACTAATCCCTTCTGCTCTATCTGCATATCCTCCAACACTTGTTGATGATGCGCCGCTTATTTGTGAGACTCCTAAATGTAGTACTTTTTCTCTAGTTTTTTGAGATTCTCTTGTTGAAACTATCATTCCCGTATAAGGAACAGCTAACCTAATTATAGCAACTATTTTTTGGAATATTTCATCCGATAGTGCATCTGGAAAATCAGAAACATCTATATCTTCTGCAGGACGAAGTCTTGGTACACTTATAGTATGTGGTCCCACTCCAAACCTTGCTTCTAAATGCTCTGCATGCATTAATATTCCTACCAACTCATACTTATATGTGCTAAGTCCATATAATACGCCAAGGCCAACGTCATCTATACCACCTTCCATTGCTCTATCATGTGCTTCTGTATGATAAGCATAGTCATGCTTTGGTCCTGTTGGGTGAAGTTTTTCGTATGATTCTTTATTGTATGTTTCTTGGAACAATATATATGTACCAATACCTGCTTCTTTTAATTTTCTATAATCTTCTACAGTGGTAGCTGCTATATTTACATTCACCCTACGGATAGCTCCATTTTTATGCTTTATACTGTATATAGTTTTTATAGATTCAAGTATATATTCTAAAGGATTATTTTTTGGGTCTTCTCCAGTTTCTAAAGCAAGCCTTTTATGTCCTAAATCTTGCAATGCAATTACTTCTCTTTTTATTTCTTCTTGAGTTAATTTCTTTCTAGCTATTGTTTTATTTTTTAAATGGTATGGACAATAAACACATCCATTTATACAGTAATTTGACAAGTATAGAGGTGCAAACATTACTATACGATTACCATAGAATCTTTTTTTTATGTCTTCTGCCATTTTAAACATTCTATCAATTAATTCTTCATCTTCACATTCAAGTAATATAGCAGCTTCTCTGTGAGTTAATCCTTTAGCTCTATTTGCTTTGTCTAGTATTCCTTCAATTAATTCCTTATTTCCTTTATTCGCGTTTGCATACTCTAAACTTTCTAAAATCTCCTCATGATTGATAAATTCCTCTGCTTTACTTGATTTTGGATCATAAATCATACTACTTTTCCTCCTAAAAATGTTTTTGCTGACAAATTAGAAGACATATATAATAAGTAAAAAACCTTCGCCAATGGCAAAGGTCATCATGAACTTAATATATAACCATCTTTTTACTTAAGATAAGTCTTAGTAATCAGACTAATTTTATATTATGATTACCTTTCCCCTCAGATGATACTTTAGGGTCAGCTCACTTAAATAGTAGCACAAATTCACTTATTTTGATTAGATTTTTTAATTTTTTATTACGATAAAAATTTCTTACATAAAAAAACACCCCCTTATCGTTTATGAAGTGAACCCTTTACACGGGAATAAATAAAACAACCTCTTTTGAAACATACTATATGTATGATTTTAAAGGAGGTTATTTTATTATGAGTACAAGAGTACACTACTCACCAGAAATAAAATGG
>NZ_JANKBY010000365.1:0-3195 GCF_024621905.1 Terrisporobacter muris | reverse complement strand
AGCAAGAAATAGAAAAAAATAAGGATTTATATTTTACAGGTAAAGATGGATTTAAAGGTATAGATGATAATCAGGGATTTTATTTGGAAAATGATAAATTAATAATATATTTTCAACTATACGAGATAGGCCCTTATTATATAGGTATCCCAAAATTTGAAATTCCTCTTAATGAAATAAAAGATGTAATAAACATTTAATTTATATAGAAGTAATGAGACTTTGAATGAAAAGTTTTACAAATTATAAAAGGATATATGTTTATGCTCATATATATTTTTGAGACATTAGCATTATTGATTTTATTTTTAAGTTTAGGATATTACCTAAATAATCATATAAAATTTTTAAAAGTAATTATAAGGATAATATAAATTTAATTGAAAAAACTAATTTGATACAATATTATCTTAGGCAATTGGAAGAGATTAAGGAAAGATAGCTTATAAAATAAAAGATCACTTTTCACGAAGTGATTTTTTATTTTGAGAAAAATGAGTTGACATTTTTGGATTACAATTGTAAGATTTAAGTAAAAGATTACGATTGTAAGTTTTGAGGGAGGTTAATAATGAAACAAAATATTTCTGAATCGGAATTAGAAGTAATGAAAGTATTATGGAAGGCTAAAAAAGCTACTAGTGCAGAAATTATAGAAAATCTAAAAGATAAAAGTGAATGGAAGCCAAAAACTATACAAACTCTTATAACAAGACTTGTATCAAAGGATTTTGTAAATGTAGATAAGAGTAATAAAAAATCATATATTTACAGTGCTAGTATAAGTGAGAAAGAATATAAAAATTATGCAAGTAAGTCTTTTTTAGAGAAGCTTTATAATGGATCAATAAATAAAATGGTTCTTAGCTTTGTAAAAGATAAAAAATTATCAAAATCAGAAATTGAAGAGCTAAAAGATATATTAAGAGATGAATAGAAAAGAGGTGGAGTATGAGTAATATATGGGGGTACATATTAAGTGCTACTGTTTATGGTAGTATAGCAGGAGTGGTAATATTACTTATAAAAAGCTTATTGAGAAATAGAATTAATAAAAAATATGCTTATCTATTATGGATAATATTGATAATTAAGCTAGCCTTTCCATTTGGTCCAGAAAGTAGTTTAAGTTTATTTAATAAAATACCTGTAAAAATAAATAATCAAGTTGCTGCAAATGATATTAATATATCAAATTTCAATGAAAGTATAGATTACACTGTTGACACAGATTATGAAAGTAGCAAAAAAGAAAATTTACCACAAGAAAAAGTTTCTACTATTCAAAGTTCTTTTAATTCTAATAATGAAAGTGAAAAAAGTATTTTTACGAGTATAATACCCATTATTTGGATAAGTGGTGTAGCTTTAGCTCTAACTGCTCATATAATAATTTATTTACATTTCATGAAAAATCTTAAAAGAAGAGAAAATATTAAATACGATTATCTAGAATGTATTCTAAAAGAATGCAAGGAAAAGTTACATATAAAAAGAAAAATTAATCTTGTAATTGATGATATGATAAATTCGCCATCCTTAGTAGGTATATTTAAAACTAAAATTATTATACCAAGTAACTTGGTTGATTTAAGCGAAGAAGAATTACAACATATATTTCTACATGAATTATGCCATTTCAAAAGTAAAGATACTTGGGTAGATAATATGCTAGTTCTCTTACAATGTGTCCATTGGTTTAATCCTTTAGTATGGTATTTATTTAAACATGTTAGAAATGATATGGAAATGGCTTGTGATGAAAGAGTTTTATCGGTTTTAAATGAAAAAGAACATAATAAATATGGTATCACTATGCTTACTGTATTGGAAAAAGTTAATTATAATAAAAGATTTGCAGTAGGTTTAAATATGACAGATGATAAGAAAACCATAAAAAAGAGAGTGGAATTAATTAAAAATTCAAAGTACTTTACAAAGAAAAAGAAGATATTTACCGTAACTGGAATAGCTTGTTTATTGATTATGTGTGGTGTACTTCTTACTAATGGTAAAGTTATAAATGAAGATAATAAGAAAGTACTATTAGCTACAGAAAAAACTGACTTGCAAGATTTAGACCAGGCTATTTCAAAGGCTATAGTAGATAATTATATAAAAGATTGGTATGGAATAGACTTTGGAGGAGAGTTAAATGTGGAAAGCCATGTGATATTAGGTAAAGAAGAAGATGAAGATTCTATTGAAGTTTATCTTGTATCAACCTATGGAACATATAGTTTCGAAAATGACATATTTAGCATGACTGGTGGAAGTTCTAATATACCAATAAGAATAAAATTTTCAAAAGTAAAAGAAGGGGAATTTTTAACTACAAAACCAGGATATTATTATCTAGAAAGCGAGGAAGCACAGGATGGATCAATGTATAAGGATTCTGTATTTAAAATGTTTCCTAAAAAAGAAGCTTTACAAGCTACGAGTATTGATTACACAGATAGATTGTTAAAAGATATTAATAAGCAGGCAGAAGCTTATGTAAAAAGTATAGGTAGAAAATGTGAAGTTATAAGTGAATATGTGGAACATGAGTATATAGATGAACTTTCATTGGTAGATAAAGCATATATGGAAGGGCTATGGGACTATCCAGAATGGATAGGAACAAGAGAAGAGTTGGTAGATAATAAGAGATATATTTATGAAACTCAGTATGATAAATATTCTAGCATTGTAACATTTACTAAGTATAATGAAAAGAAAGAGCAATTAGAAAATATGCAGTATAAAATCAACGGAAATAAGCTTGAAAAAATAGACAGTAAAAATTTCACTTTATATTCCGATGATGATGCACCAGTATTTATAGATAATGAAGATTTTAAGATGACAGTAAAAAATATTTCCATAATTGATAATAATGCTGAATATGGGCTATATATAGAGAATAAAAGTAGTGAGGTTATGGAAATAAGTATGGATGAAATTCATATAGGAGAATCATCTAAGACTGTTGAATTTAAAGCTAAATTAAAGGGTAAAGAAAAAAAATATACTAATCTAAAAATAAAAAATATATCCAACTTAGATGATTTAAATGACAAAATAAGTTTTCAGTAGGAATATTTGTATTATTTTGTGTAAATATCTGTGCTTTAGTTATTATAGGATTAATAGGAAGAAATATGGACCAATCAATAGTTATTAATAAACTATTAGTAAGTATAATTATTG